>JAKSPV010000117.1 GCA_024404475.1 Clostridia bacterium
TTCCTCCGCGGCGGCAGCCACGGCTTCTTCTTCATTCGGTGCGATCGCAACGCTGCGGAGCGTGTCGCCGTCAGAGAGCCGCATCACGATGACGCCGGACGCCGAGCGTCCGTACACCGGGATGTCCGACGCGGGCGTGCGGACGATCATGCCGCTCTGCGTGATCATCATGAGGTCGTCGTTTTCGGCCGCGATCGCCGCGCTGACGAGCTTGCCCGTCTTGTCGGTGAGCCCGTGCGCAATGACCCCGTAAATACCGCGCCCCTTCGGCTCAAAGTCGGAGACGCTGACGCGCTTGCCGAAGCCGTTTTCGGTGACGGTGAGCAGCTTGTGCGTCTCGTTCCATTCGGGATCGCGGGAGACGAGCACCGCGCCGACGACTTCGTCGCCCTCGCGGAGCGTGATGCCGCGGACGCCGCGTGCCGTACGGCCGATGACGGAGATCTTATCCTCCGGGAAGCGCGCGCCGATGCCGTCGCGCGTCGTGATAATGAGGTCGTCGGAGCCGCTCGTCCGTGCAACGAAGATCAGCTCGTCGCCCTCGTCGAGCGTCAGGGCGATCTTGCCGCCCTTCCGGCGGTTGGAGTATTCTTCGAGACTCGTGCGCTTGACGATGCCGCGCCGCGTCACGGTGAGCAGGTACTGATCCGCCGGGAACTCCTTCGTCGAGAGCAGCGCCGTGACGGTCTCGCCCGGCTCGAGCTCCTCGATGAGGTTGTTGATATGCGAGCCCTTGGCGGTGCGTCCCGCCTCGGGGATCTCGTAAACTTTCTTCATGTGGACTCTGCCGCGCGAAGTGAAGAGGAGCAGGTTTGAGTGGCTGTCTGCGACCGTCATGCGGATCACGCAGTCCTCCTCTTTCGCGGTCATGCCGATGATGCCCTTGCCGCCGCGGTGCTGCGCGGAGTACGTGTCGGCAGGCAGGCGCTTGACGTAGCCGCCCTCCGTCATCGTGATGACGCACTTGTGCCTCTCGATGAGGTCTTCGTACACGATGTCGTCCGCCGCCTCGAGGATCTCGGTGCGGCGCGGGTCGGCGTAGCGGCGCTTGATCTCGAGAAGGTCGTCCTTGACGAGCCCCTTGATCTTCTCCTCGTCGGCGAGGGTCGCGCGGTACTCGGCGACGGACGCTTCGAGTTCGGCGATGCGGGCGTCGACCTTCGCGCTCTCCATGCCGGAGAGCTTGCCGAGCGTCATCTGCACGATGGCGTTCGCCTGATCTTCGCTGAGTCCCTTGAAGCCGTCGGCGAAGACGGTCTTGTACCGCTCGGCGTCAGCCGCGGAGAGGAAATTCGAGACTTCCTCGGCGCTGAACCGGCGCATGAGGTTTTGCTTCGCGTCGTTCGGATCCTTCGACTCGCGGATGATGCGGATGACCTCGTCGATGTTGTCGATGGCGACGCGGTAGCCCTCCTGGATGTGCGCTTCGCGGAGCGCCTTGTCGAGGTCGAACTGCACGCGGCGCGTGACAACGTCCGTCTGGAAGTCGATGTAGTGCCGGAGGATGTTTTTCAGCGGCAGGACTTTCGGCTCGCCGCCGACGAGCGCCAGCATATTGACGGCGCAGGTGTCCTGGAGCTGGGTATACTTATAGAAATGATTGAGGATGATCTGCCCGGGCACGTCGCGGCGGTACTCGATGACGATGCGCATGCCGTCTCTGCCGGACTCATCGCGGAAGTCCGTGACGCCGTCGATGCGCTTGTCCTTGACCTGATCCGCCATCGCCTTGACGAGCATGGACTTGTTGACCATGTACGGGATCTCGGTGATGATGATGCGGTGGTGTTCGTCGTCCACCTCGGCCTTGGCGCGGACGTTGATGCGGCCGTGGCCGGTCGTGTACGCCTCGTAGATGCCGGCGGTGCCGTAGATCGAGGCGGCGGTCGGGAAGTCCGGCCCCTTGATGTACTGCATCAGCTCGGCTGTCGTGCAGTCCGGGTTGTCGATCATGAAGACGGTGCCGTCAACGACCTCGCCGAGGTTGTGCGGCGGGATGTTCGTCGCCATGCCGACGGCGATACCGACGGAGCCGTTGACAAGGATGTTCGGGAAACGCGACGGGAGCACGTCCGGCTCGTCGAGGCGGTTATCGAAGTTCTTGTTCCACTGGACGACGTTCTTGTCGATGTCGCGCATCATCTCGTCGGAGATCTTGGCAAGCCGCGCCTCGGTGTAACGGTAAGCAGCCGGCGGGTCGCCGTCCACGGAACCGAAGTTGCCGTGGCCCTCGACGAGCTTGTGGCGCATCGAGAACGGCTGTGCCATGCGGACCATCGTCGTATAGACGGCGGAGTCGCCGTGCGGATGGTACCGGCCGAGCACGTTGCCGACCGTCGTCGCCGACTTGCGGAACGGGTTCTTGCTCGTCAGGTGATCCTCGTACATGGCGTAGAGGATACGGCGCTGACCGGGTTTCAGACCGTCGCGGACGTCGGGCAGCGCGCGGCTGACGATGACGGACATGGAATATTCGAGGAAGGACTTGCGCACCTCGTCCTCCATCTGGATCGGGGTGATCTTCTGTTCCGGGAACTCGTAAGGATGATTTTCCACAGGTGTGACCTCACTTTATTCGATAAGGCATGATTTACTGTTCTTGTTTTTCACATTCATAAAGGGCGAGCAGGGCGTCCTTTTCGGGGAGGGTACCGCACGCAACGAGCGCGGCGGCGGCTGACGTTGCGGCGCGCATCGCCTCGAAGACGGGCATGCGCCGGGCGAGCGTCGCCCAGAGGAACGCGGCAAGGTAGGTGTCGCCCGCGCCTTTGAGCGCCCTGGGGGTTTCGACCGGCTCCGCGGGGGAGTAGACCACGGCGTCCGTGTCGGCGTAGACCGCGCCGTAAGCGCCGTCCGTGACGAGGATCGTCCCGCCGTATACGCCGACGTATTCTTCGGCGGCATCGGAGAGCGCGAGGCAGCGTCTTGCGGCGTCCGTGCAGGCATCCCCGGGAAGGATCGCCGTCGGCAGTTTTTCGCGGCAGAGCGCCCGGAATTCGTCCGTGTTGGGCTTGATAAGGTCCGCCCCGGCGTCCAGAGCCGCGATCAGCGCGTCACCCGACGCATCGACCACGACGTTCGCCTCGGCGGCGTGAGCGGCCTCTGTGAGCCGTGCGTAAACGCCGGCGTCACATTCCGGCGGCAGGGAGCCCGACAAAATCACGGTGTCACCGCGTTTGAGATTTGCTTTGAGATACGCCTCGGCGGCCGCTTCGGCGTCCGGCGCCGGGAAACCCGGCTCGTTCAGCTCGGTCTGCGTGCCGTCGGCGCCCAGAACGGAAATGTTCTCACGCACGCCCGACGAGGGAAGCGCCTCGGCTTTGATGCCCTCCGCGCGGAGCGCGTCGAGGTAGGCGACGCCCCTCTCACCGCCGACGGCGGCGAGAGCGATATTTTCCGCGCCGAGAGCCGTCAGCGCACGGCTGACGTTGACGCCTTTGCCGCCGGGCGTGACGGCCGCGTGTGCCGCGAGGCGGTGGAGCGTGCCGGGCGTGAGCGGCCCCGAAAGCCGCACGGTGCGGTCAAAGCACGGGTTCAGTGTTACGGTATAAAACATATCAGACGTCGATGTTGACGGCGTATTTCGCGTTGCGCTCGATGAACTGCCGGCGCGGCTCGACCGCGTCTCCCATCAGAACGGAGAACGTCTCGTCTGCCGCCTTCGCGTCCTCGATATCGACGCGGAGCAGGGTACGGGTGGTCGGATCCATCGTCGTCTCCCAGAGCTGATGCGGGTCCATCTCGCCGAGACCTTTGTACCGCTCGGCTTCGACGTTGTTCCCGCCGAGCTCGGCGATCTTCTCGTCTCTCTCCTCGTCGGAGAACGCGTAGCGGACTTCGTTGCCCTTGAAGACCTTATA
>JAKSPV010000118.1 GCA_024404475.1 Clostridia bacterium
CGGGAGAGAAGTGCGCTTTCCGGCCGCCGTGTCCTCGTGCATCTCCGGCAGCGCGTCGGCGGCGCGCCCGGTTTCCCGCGTTTTCCATGTCCAGTTCATTGTTTTGTCCGTCCTTTTTCCGTGATTTCGCCGCCGGGGCGATTTCCCGCGGCCGAGAACAAGTGTAGCACGGCAAGGGGACGATTCCGGCGCGTTTCCCGCCGTCAATTCCGCACTATTTTTGACCGCGGCGGCGGGGAAATGCGAAACGGACGGCGGGAATGCGGTTTTCGGTCACGCCGCGCCGCGTTTTGCCGAGGAAAGGGAAGCGGGCGACAGGCAGCAGGGAAGAGGGCTTTTCCCTTTTCTATATGTCGGCAGTTCCCGGTGCCGTTCGGCGGTCGGGGCGGGGTCCGGGCGGCGTTCTCTGCCGGATTGTTCTGCCTGGGCGGCGGTTTTACCGGCCCGTTTTCTGGAGCACGGCGCCCCGGCGGCCGGTTTTGTCCCCGTTTTTGGCCGCTTTGACAAAAAAACACCCAAAATTTCTCATATTCTTCCTCCGTTTTCTGTTGACAAACACAAGGCAATCCGTTATAATAATATACGGATAGATTTCGGATCGCGTCAAAAGCGGCAACTATCTTTATCATTACCCTCAGGAGGGCTTCATTATGAAGAAAATCTTTATCGTTCTGCTCGCTCTCGTCCTCTGCGTCCTTCCCGTTCTGACGGCCTGCAACGAAGACACGCCGAACCCGCCGGAAACCAATCCCGGCACGACCGCTCCTTCCACCGAGCCGCCCGTAACCGAAGAGAAACCGGACCCCGTCACCACGACTGAGCCCGCTGCTTACGGCGACTTCGAGTACATCCTCACGCTCGGCTATGCCACCATCGTCGGCTACAACGGCCAGGGCGGCGACGTCGTCATCCCCTCCAAGATCGACGACAAGTACCCCGTCACCGCGATCGACAAGATGGCGTTCATGTATCAGGAAGAGATCACCTCTCTGACGATCCCCGGTTCCGTCAAGGCCACCGGTGAGCTTGCATTCTTCCACTGCGTCAAACTGGCGAAAGTCACGCTTGAAAACGGCGTCGAGAAGATCAGCCGCGGCTCCTTCAACGCCTGCGAAGCACTCGCAGAGATCGTTGTTCCGGCTTCCGTCAAGACCATTGAAGATATCGCGTTCGTCGGCTGCACCGCGCTGACCGCGTTTGATTTCACGAATATCACGACGCTCGGCTACCGCGCATTCGCGGCTTCCGGCCTGACGTCCGTCGTTCTGCCCGCTACGCTGACCGGCCTCGGCGAGTCCGTCTTCGGCAGCTGCAAGTCCCTCGTCTCCGCTGAGATTCAGGGCGCTTACGAGACTTTCCCGGCAGGCATGTTCGGTTACTGCTACGCCCTCAAGGACGTTAAGTTCGCCGAAGGCACGAAGCGCATGGGCAACACCGTGTTCTTCCGCTGCACCGGCCTCGAGACCGTGACGCTCCCGGCTTCCTGCTTCAAGATCGAGAACCAGTGCTTCTACGGCTGCACGTCTCTCACGACGATCAACTTCCTCTGCACCGAGAAGATGTACATCAACTACTACGCATTCTATTTCCTGCCGGCTCTCACGACCTGCAACTACGGCGGCTCTGAAGAGACCTTCGGCACCTGGGAATGGGATACCTACAACGACTTCCTGAAGGAAGCTACGTTCAACTTCAACTACGCCGGCTAAGGTTTGTCGGCTAAACCTTAGCCGCCTGATCGGCCGCAATCGCAAACGGAAATGGCAGGGCTCCGCGCCCTGCCATTTTTCATAGGAGGAATCGAATCATGCCCGGACGGCCTTATCAAAAAGAAAAGCTGCTCGCGCTGCGGGAGTTCCTGCGCCGCAAGACGGACGAGGAGCACCCCGCGCCGATGGCGGAGATCCTCGCGGCGCTCGCGGAGGCGGGCTACCCGTCGGAACGCAAGAGCGTGTACGAGGACATCGAGATCCTCCGCGCGTTCGGCGACGACATCGTGAAGGTCGGCTCCGGCCGGCAGACCGGCTACTGCTTCGCCTCGCGGGCGCTCGAGCTCTCGGAGCTGAAGCTCCTCGTGGACGCGGTGCAGTCGTCGAAGTTCATCACGGAGAAGAAGAGCCGGCAGCTCATCGCGAAGCTCGCCGGAGAAGCAAGCGAGGCGGAGTCCCGCGCGCTCAGCCGGCAGGTCTACGTTTCGGGGCGCGTCAAGTCGATGAACGAATCGATCCTCTACAACGTGGACGCGCTGCACGGCGCGCTGCAGGCGGAAAAGCAGATCTCGTTTCTGTACTTCGACTGGGACGTGGACAAGAAAAAAGCGTACCACCGCGGCGGCGAGCGCTACCGCGTTTCGCCGTGGGGGCTCGTCTGGCAGGACGAGAATTACTACCTGATCGCGGGCGAGGAGGGGCGCGGCACGCCCCGGCACTTCCGCGTGGACAAGATGGAGCAGATCCGCGTGCTCGCGGAACCGCGCGTCTTCGACGCGCAGGATTTCGATCCGGCGCGGTACACGAACGCCGCGTTCGGGATGTTCTCCGGCGACGCGGTGCCGGTCGAGCTTCGCGTCGAGGACGCGCTCGCGGGCGTCATCATGGACAGATTCGGCCGGGAGCCCGTCTTCCGGCGCGAGCCGGACGGGCATTTCCTCGTGACCGTGAACGTCATCCCCAGCCCGCTCTTCTACGGCTGGGCGCTCTCCTTCGGAGCCGGCGTCCGCATCGTCTCCCCCGACTTCGTCCGCGCCGCCTGCGAGCAGCAGGCGAGAGATGCGATGGGGGACGACGCGGGGGACTTTTGCAACGAATGAGCGCAAAAATAAGTGCGTCCCACGTTTGGCTGCGCTCGTTCCCAAAATTTTGCCGCAATGCGGCAAAATTTCAACGTTGGATGCAAACCGAACGCCCCGCACCCCGAAAACAGAGCGACATACCGTACAGCACAAACTGTACGTTTCTCCGCGTCGCTCTGCCACTCCGCGCAGCGGAGTGCAACGTGTATCTGTTTCCGTATCACCAATACAGAAAGCCGAACCCCAACGACTTCGGCTGTTTGTTTCCCGTCGCCTTTTCAAAAGGCGACCGAGGGAGTGGGGCGAGGAGCCCCGCGCGGGGTTTGGGGCGAAGCCCCAACAAAGAATCGACGCTTCCTCAAATCCCTCTCGTCGTCAACTGTATGATGAGCCGCCTGGAGTCGTCGCGGGCGGCCTTGTTGCGGCGCACGGCGCCGCACTTCGTGCAGCGGTGCGCGATCACGTACCCCTTTTTGGGATCGGGCGCGGCGCCGATCGGCTCCATCTGCCCGCCGCAATCCGCGGCTCTGTCGCCGGGCATCTCGTCAAGATGCAGCGACCAGAGGCAAAAGGGACAATGGTTCCGCGACGTGTAGCCGAGCGGGGCGACCTCGCGGCCGCAGTGCTCGCAGACAAAGCCGCTGTCGTTTTTCGTAAAACGCTTCGTTTCCACGGGCGTCACCTCTTTTTTCCGAAAAATTCCTCTGCCGGGGCGCGTTTCCACAGCACCGGACGCATGATCCCGCGTCAGATGCAGCACACTACTCGGCGGAGGCCTGTTTTTGCCTCCGAAATCAAACGCAAAGGATATCCTCTATGAAGAAACAAAATATCAGACGCGCGGCGGCCGTCCTCGCTGTGCTGGCGCTCGCCGCCTGCCTCGCGTCGGCGGTCTTCGCTGACCTCACGAACGGCTACACGCCGGACGGGAACGCGTTTCCCTACGACGCCGGCGGATACGACGGCCGCGACATGACCGGCCGGAGCGGCACGAACGACAGCGGCCTGACCGACCGGAACGGTATGAATGACAACGCCTTGCCCGGCCG
>JAKSPV010000119.1 GCA_024404475.1 Clostridia bacterium
TGAGTTTCAGAACATGATCCGGGACAGTGAAAAAGGCTTATTCGATATTGTCCTTCCTAATAAATAATCCACAGATTGCGAAAGTACAAATTGTTCTTGAAAACGGAGAAATAATTGAAGAGAGCGTAAAAGACGGAATAATACCTTACACATTTTTCGTTGATACAATTCCGACAGAATATGCTTTCCTTGACAGTGAAGGAAACGAAATACAATAGCAAAGCCCGGCTTGTCGAGCAGATGCACAGGCGTACCATTTCCGCTTTTTTACCTTAAATCGGTACCTTTTAGTCGTTCTTAGACAAACAAAGCGCCACCCATCCGGGTGGCGCTTTTGTTTCGTTCGAACGTTTGGAGATTCGAACGGATTGGTAGTGAATGGACTGCCCGCAGACGAAAACGTGCAGGCTTCGCGCGCCGGGTCCCTTGACAGCCGCGCTTTGCTTTGTTATAATTTTGTCATCAAATCACGAAACAAGGCGGCCGTTATGCAACTGAAAATGTACCGTCCGGCGGATCTCCCGATCCCGGATTATCCGGTTCCCGAAGGATTCACCATCCGCGAGATGCGCGAGGGGGAGGAATCCTGCTGGGCCTATTGCTGCCTCGGCGAATTTGCGCGGGAGGTCAGCCCCGCCGCTTACAACGGCGCCATGGCCACGGACCCCGGCGTGAGGATGTGCGACGTCTTCTACGCCTGCATCGATGATAGGCCGGTGGCCACCTGCACCGCCCGTACCGATGATACCGGCGCCCCCTTTTTGCACTACGTGGCCTGCAACCCCGAAGCCCGCGGCCACGGCATCACCTATCCGCTGATCTCCAAGGTTTTGCAGCGGCATGCGGAGTTCGGACGTTACGGCTGCACGCTGACCACGGACGACCCGCGTCTTCCGGCGATCCGGATCTACATCAAAATGGGATTTCTGCCGGTCCTGTGCGAGGGAGATCCCGACGTCAGAGAACGCTGGGGCAGGGTCATCGCGCACTACGGCATGAAGCGCATCAGATGCCTCAACGACGATTATTCTCCCGCCGCCGAGGATATCACCGCCATCGAAGAGAACGCCTGAGAAAACAGTTTCCGGCAAAACGGCATACGCCCTGCGCGCGTGCCGTTTTTCTTTCCGAAGCGACAGACGAAGCCGCCGCGGCGGAAAACCGTTTAAGTTTTTCGGAGACAGGGACGCTTTTATAAAGGCGCCCCTTGCGCGTTTCTTCTATTTGTGTTATACTGTAAAAAACCGAACTGCGGAAAGGAGAAAGCCATGCCGCTGCAAAGTCACCTGCCCGAAAAGCGCACGATCAGCCCGGATCATTTTCTCTATCCGCAGGTCCTCCGCGAGTGCGAGGGCGTGACGACGCCCGTCGTCTGGCCGGAAGAGGCCGGGGACGGCTGGCGCTGCGCCTGCGGGTGCGAGAACGCGCCTGACCAAACCGTCTGCGCCGCCTGCGGCACGCCGCTCGACTGGCTCCGCGAACATTTCGACCGCTCATACCTCGCCGAGAAGCAGTCCGCGCACGAGGGCGCCCGCGCGGCCGAACGCAGCGAATTGCGCAAGACGGAAAAACGCCGCCGCAAGAGAAGCCGTGCCGCAAGAGCCGCCGTGCTGCTCACCGCCGCCGCCGCCGTGATCGTCGGGATCGTTCTTCTTGTTTCGCTTGTGATCTCGCCCGCCGCCGCATACCGCAGCGCAGAGTCGCTCCGCGACAAGGGTGCCTATCTCGAGGCCGCCGCAAAGTTCGAGTCGCTCGGCAAGCCGGAAGAGGCCGCCGAATGCCACCTCCTCCACGCCCGGGCGATCAGCGGCAAGGAGGACGTTTACGCCGTGACGAGCACCGACTGTCCCTGGCTCCGCATTACGGAGGACGGTGCGCTCAGCATCAATGATACGGAACTCGAAGCGTCCGAGCTCGATACCGACCTTTTCGTGATCCCCGACGTTGTAGACGATATCCTCGTTTCGTCTCTCGCGGAACGCGGCCTGATGAACTGTGACACGGTCGTGTCCGTCGTCGTTCCCGATAGCGTCACCGCTATCGGCGAGCGGTGCTTCTTCAAATGCTCCGCCATGACGTCCGTTTCGCTCCCCGACGGCCTCACGCGGCTCGGCGAGCGCGCATTCATCAACTGCACTTCGCTCGAAACGCTGACACTTCCCGCCGGCATCACCGAGATTCCCGTCCGGCTCTGCAACAACTGCATCGCGCTCCGCAAAATAAATCTTCCGGACACCGTCACCGCCGTCGGCGCCTACGCGTTCTCCTCGTGTCAGGCGCTGGAAGCGATCGACCTGCCCGCCGCCTGCCGCGAGATAGGCGACTACGCGTTCAGCGACTGCGGATCGCTCGTCTCCGCGTACTACCGCGGCAAACGCGCCGACCTCGCCGTCGGCGCATACTGCGACGACTTTCTCGCAGTCCTCACCTGTGAAGAATAAACCCATATGAGGTAACGATATGAAAACAACGACTGTCAAAGGCACAAGCGATTATCTGCCTGCCGAAACCGCCCTGCGCGACGAAATGCAGGCGGCGATCCTCGGCGTCTACCGCGCCGCGGGCTACGAGCACATCACGACGCCGATCCTCGAGGACATGGAAAACCTCGACAAGAGCGACGGCGGCGACAACCTCAATCTCATTTTCAAAATCCTAAAGCGCGGCGAAAAGTTCGACGAAGCCGTTGCCGCCGGTGACTACGCGCACCTTGCGGACATGGGGCTCCGGTACGATCTGACGCTGCCGCTCTGCCGCTACTACGCGAACAACAAGGCGACGCTCCCCGCCCCGTTCAAGGCGATCCAGATCGACCGCGTCTACCGCGCGGAGCGCCCGCAGAAGGGAAGAATGCGCGAATTCGTCCAGTGCGACATCGACATCCTCGGCGACAAGTCCTCCGCCGCGGAGCTCGATCTGATCGTGACGACCGCCGCCGCGCTCGAGAAACTCGGCATCGGCGCGTTCCGCATCCGCATCAACAACCGCGTCATCCTCCGCAGCATCCTCTCGTCGCTCGGCTTCGCCGAGGACACGCTCGACAGCGTCTGCATCTCGTTCGACAAGCTCGACAAGATCGGCTCGGACGGCGTTCTCGCGGAGCTCCGCGAGAAAGAGATGCCCGAGGAAGCGATCGCGGGCTTTGCGAAGTTCCTCGAAAACAAGCCGGAAACGCCGGAGGATGCCGCCGCGTTCGGCGCCGATCCCGACGCAGTCCGCTCGCTCCGCGAGATTATGGACGCCGCGGCCGCCCTCTCCGACGGGACGTGGGACGTTTCGTTCGACGTGTCGCTCGTCCGCGGGCAGGGCTACTACACCGGCACGGTGTTTGAGGTGGAAAGCAAGCTGTTCCGCGGCGCCGTCGGCGGCGGCGGACGATACGATCACCTCGTCGGCAAATTCATCGGCGAGGACGTGCCCGCCGTCGGTTTCTCGATCGGCTTCGAGCGCATTTACGGTATCCTGAAAGATCAGGGTGCCGCGTCGGCGAACAAAGCGCGCCGCGCCGTCGTCTTCTTTGAGGGAACGACGCCTGCCGAGGCGCTCGGCGCACAGAAACGCGCCGCCGCGCTCCGCGCCGGGGGCTGGTCGGTGACGGTTGCCGAGATGCCTAAGAAACTCGGCAAGGCGCTCTCGCGGTACGCGGAGCGCGGATTCACCGCCTACATGGTCGAGGGCAAGGACGATGAACTGAAAGACCTGCAGTAAACAACGCCTGACACACGGAAAGGAGACCGCCATGGGCAAGAAGAAAAAGACGCTGCTTTACCGGCTGGAATACAAATTCGGCCG
>JAKSPV010000012.1 GCA_024404475.1 Clostridia bacterium
CCGGAAACCGTTTAAGGTTTCTGGGGGTCCGGGGGCGTCTTGCAAGACGCCCCCGGCTCGTCTCTTATCCAAGCGGGAACAGGAACTGGGCGGCGGCGCACCACTGCTGTTCGGTGTACTCGCGGCCTTTCAGGAGGATATAATCCTCATAGACTTCGATGTACCAGCCCTCGGCGCCAGGCACCTCGTGGTTGTCGTCGTTCCAGAGATAGCCAGTCGCGGGGCAGCCGACGAACGACGCGTCCTTACCGCCGCCGTAGAGGACCGGCTGCGTGCTCTCGAAGATGAAATGCGTGTGCCCGGTGAAGAGGATCGCGTTCGGGTACTCAGCGAGGAGCGCGCGCAGACGCTCGTTCGCGGCTTCGTATCCGAAACTGTACTGTGTGCCGGGGTTCAGCGAATAGAGCGATCCGGCGACCGTCTCGATCAGCGGCTCGTGCATGAAGAGGAACACCGGCTTTTCGGTGCCTGCGGCGCGGAGCTCCGCTTCGAGCCAGTCGATCTGCCCGTCGTACATCACGCCGCCCTGCTCCTTCTCCTCGGAGCCGAGCACGATGAACTTCATCCCGCCGAACTCGCATGCGTAGTAGAGTCCGGGCATCCCCGTCTGTTTCAGAAAGAGGTCGAGCTGCTTTTCGTAGGTGCTCGCCTTGTCGAGATCGTGGTTGCCGATCGTGTAGCGGAACGGGATGTCCACGCCGCGGTCGGTCAGCTCTTCCTTGATGATCTGGAAGATCAGTTCATAGTTTCTTGCCTTGCCGACGTCGGTGTTGTCGCCGACGGTGAAGACTACCGCCGAATCCGGCGCGACCTCGCGGATGTCCGCGAGCGCGTTGTGCAGATGCTCGACGTATGTCGCCTGCGTCGTCGCGATGTGCAGGTCGGACAGAACGGAGAATTTGAACAGGAGCGTCGATGCGGGCACTTTCAGCGTGTCGTCGGCGGAGATGTAAAGCGGCGTCGAGACGCCTTCCGCGACGGCGATCTCCACACCGTCGGCGTCGGCGGGCATGAAGATCGTGTCGTTGAACGCGACGTCAAAGGGTTCCGTGCCGGACGCGGTGACCGTGGTGATCGGGTTGTAGCCCGCGAGACGGACGCCGCCCTTCGACCAGGAGAACGTGTAGGTCAGCGTCTTGCCCCAGGCCGGCGTGACGGTCACGGACGCGTGCGAGACGCCGTCCGTTTTTTCGACGTGCAGAACGGCGGCTTTCGCGCCGTAGTCCGCTTCGGCGGGGTCGAGCATCATGACGTGACAGCTCGTCAAAAGCAGATCATCCGCGGTGTGGAGCGAGATCGTGTACGGACCGGGCGCAAATCCCTCCGACGGGAAGCGCACCTCGCCCGTGCCGGCCGCATCCCGGCGGTCGATCGGCGAAAAGGCGTCCACGTCGCCGGGCTGGATCGCAATATAGCACCCTGCGTCCACGTTGTAATAGAGAACGACGATCTCCTCCCCGACGGGGTACGCAAGCGTCTCCGCCGAAATCGCGGGCGCGGGCGGCGTGACGGGCTCCGTGGTGGAAGGCGCAGTCGTTCCGGGCGTCGTGATGTCGCCGGGCGCGGCAGGATCGGTGCAGCCGGTGAGCAGCGCAAGGATCAGAAGGAAGATAACAGAAAAGAGAAGCGTTTTTTTCATGGTGGAGTTCCTTTCTGCGGTTGTTTTCAACATCATTTTACTATTGAATGGTGAAAAATGCAAGGGGACTCGGAAAAAAGCAGAGGGGGACGGGACGGGGAGGAATATGGAAAAAATGAAACACGGGGGCATAAAACAGGGGGACTTTGAACCCGGCATCACGGCTTTCGCTCGGCTAAACCTGTTCGTTTGGTTACCGTGACGCTTAGCAAATCCCGGAGGGATTTGCGGGGTTCAAGTCCGGGGAGGACTTCGGCAAAACAAAAAGCCACCCACTCGGGTGGCTTTTTGTTTTGGTGGAGACATGGGGACTTGAACCCAAGACCTCACGGATGTGAACCGTGCGCTCTAACCAGCGGCGGTATGCGTCCGAGGCGTTCTTTATAAGAGCATAATTTTCGGCCCTGTGCAATAGTTTTTTGAAAATGTCTTGCAGAGCACGGCTGTTTATGGTATGATAAAAAGAACAGAGATGCAAAGGGAGGGACGGATATGGACGCCATTCATTCCACGCCGGAGCGCGACGCGTACTATATGCGTCTGGCTCTCGAAGAGGCGCGGGCCGCCGCGGCGCGCGGCGAGGTGCCGGTCGGCGCCGTGATCGTGCGCGGGGACGAGATCCTCGCTTCGTGCGGCAACCGGCGCGAGGAACTGAAAAACGCCCTGTCTCACGCGGAGGCGGACGCGATCCGGCTCGCGTGTGAAAAACTCGGCGGCTGGCGGCTTCCCGGATGCGAGCTCTTCGTGACGATGGAGCCGTGTCCGATGTGTGCCGGGGCGATCGTGAACGCGCGCCTGCCGCGCGTGGTCGTGGCGGCGCGTGACGCACGCGCCGGGGCGTTCGGCTCGGTCATGAACCTGAACGCGTACCCGCTCAATCACAAGCCGGAGATCGTTTTCGGCGTGGAAGAGGAGGCGGCGGTCGCCGTGCTCCGGGATTTCTTTCAGAGGAGAAGAGCGTGAACGTTTCGTGCCGCCGCGCCGAAGTGATCCGGTCCACGCCTGACAAGCGCTGAAAACCCTATATCACGGTTTTCACCGGCTGCGCCGGCACGCGTTTGTCCCAAGTTTGTATGCCGCCGCTTTGGCGGCGGAATGGAGATTGTTATGGACAGAAAAGACGAGATCATCTCGCGGCAGCTCGAACTGATCCGCCAGATGACAGAACGCAATATGAGAAGCGTCGGTACGGACATTTGGGGCACGACGCCGTCGAAACCGGCTGCGCCGGCGGGCGTCTGGGACGGCAAAACGCCGGTCGTTCCGGTCGGCGGCGCCAAAAAGGAAGCCCCGGTCAAAGAAGCGTCCGGCACGACGGGCGGTGACGCCAAAAAGCAAGAGGAAGAGCTCCCGCCGAAGGAGGACATCGCCGATCTCAAAAAGGAGCTTGACGACTACATCGGTCTCGGCGCGATCAAGGGCGAGGTCAGAAACCTCATCAACCTCGCAACGGTGTACCAGATGCGCCGTGAGAACGATCTGCCGGTCGCGGACGTCTCGCTGCACATGGTGTTCTCGGGCAACCCCGGCACGGGCAAGACGATGATCGCGCGCTTCATGGCGCGCGTCTACCACTCGCTCGGGATCCTGTCGAAGGGACAACTCGTCGAGGTCGATCGCTCCGGGCTCGTTGCGGGCTTTGTCGGGCAGACGGCGCTCAAAACGGCGAAGGTCTGCGAGGAGGCGCTCGGCGGCGTGCTCTTCATCGACGAGGCGTACACGCTGACGTCGAAGAGCGACAACGACTTCGGCTTCGAGGCGGTGGACACCGTTTTGAAATACATGGAGGACCACCGCGACGACATCGTCGTGATCGTGGCGGGCTACACGGAGCTGATGGAGGACTTCATCGACTCGAACCCCGGTCTCTCGTCCCGTTTCAATAAATATCTGCATTTCGCGGACTACACGGGCGAGGAGCTCGCGGCGATCTTCGCGCTCCAATGCAAGAAGAACTGCTACACGCTGACTGCGGAGGCCGAGGCGGAGGTGCGCTCATACCTCGATGCGGCGGCGGAGGCGGCAGGGGAGTTCGGTAACGCGCGCGGCGCGCGGAACTTCTTCGAGAAGATCCTGACGGCGCAGGCCAACCGTCTCGCGGAGCTGGACGACGTCTCGCGTGAGATGCTGATGGAGATTACGGACGCGGACGTCAAAGCTGTGGAGGAGTGATTTATACAACTGTCTAAAACTGTCGAAAGATTTAGACAAAAGTCGAATAAAAGAAACAACCGGGCTCACGGGAGCCCGGTTTTGTTGTTTTGAAAAGGGAAGATCAGAAGTCGCCTTCGTCGTCCTCGTCGTCTTCGTCCTCGTCCTCTTTTTCATCTTCGTCTGCCTCTTCCGGCGATTCGACGGAGGCGGCGGCAGCCGCGGCGGCGAGCGGAGAGAGCGGTTCCTTCGGCTCGGCGGTGTCAGCGCTGAGCGCAGTCGGCTCGGCGGAGATTTCGCCCGGCTCGGCGGTGACCGGCGAGGGGACCGCTTCGGCGAAGCTGCCCTCGACGACCGTTTCCGGCATCTTTTTCAGTTTGTTCCAGGCAATGACGCCGCAGATGAGGTCGTACATCACCCACACGTGGAAGAGAATGTCGATGAGATCACTGATGTCGGAGATCGAAAAGATCATGAACACGCAGTCGATCGAGAAGAAGACGAGCGCGGCCACGAGCCAGCCGCCTTTCTTCTTCGAGCCGAGCCACGCGAAGAAGTACACGAGCAGGATCAGAACGGTGACGGCGAGAAGCAAAATACCGAACACCTTGATGACGGAGCCGGAGGCGGAAAGAACTTCGGCGGAAGACAGCGGGTCGAGTTCCAGAAGCTCCGTGAGCATATCCGGATGCAAAAGCACGATGCCGGAAATGCCGGAAAGGATCATCGGGAAGATCGCGGCAAACAGGAACATGTACCCGGTGCCGAAAAAGGCGAGGATGCAGTTGATGAGGGAGAAGATGATGACGAAAAGCAGATCGGTGCGCGATCTTGCGTAGCGCATTTCGTAATACGCTCTGTCTTTGGTGACGGTCTGACGTGCCATGGAACGTCCTCCTTAGATAAAATTATAAAGTTCTGAGAATATCGAGCAGGTGTGAAAAGTCCGCGGGGAGCGGCGAGGTGACCGTGACTTCCTCGCCCGTGGTCGGGTGGCGGAAGACAAGCGTGCCCGCGTGGAGGCACTGGCCGTCGATGAGCGCGGCGTGCTTCTTCTCGAACGGCGTTCTGCCGCCGCCGTAGACCTCGTCGCCGAGGAGCGGGTGGCCTATGTGGCTCATGTGGACGCGGATCTGGTGCGTGCGTCCCGTTTCGAGCCGAAGCCGGACGTAAGTGAAGCCGGGGAAGCGTTCGAGAACGGTGTAGTGCGTGACGGCGTGTCTGCCGCCCGGGACGACCGCCATTTTCTTGCGGTCGGCGGGGGAGCGCCCGATCGGCGCGTCCACCGTGCCTTCATCGTTTTTGAGGTTGCCGATGACGATCGCGTCGTAGATGCGGTGCATCGAATGGTCGGCGAGCTGCGCCGAGAGCGCGACGTGCGCGCGGTCGTTCTTTGCCACGGCGATGAGCCCCGTCGTATCCCGGTCGATCCGGTGGACGATCCCGGGGCGGAGCGTCCCGCCGATACCGGAGAGGGAATCCCCGACGGCGTAGAGAAGCGCCGAGACGAGCGTGCCCGTTTCGTGCCCGGGCGCGGGGTGGACGACCATGCCTTTCGGCTTGGAAATGACGATCACGTCGTCGTCCTCGTAGCGGACGTCGAGCGGGATATTCTCCGGCGCGACCTCGAGCGGTGCGGGCTCCGGCACGGTGACGAAGAAGACGTCGCCCGGCTTTACGCGGGCGTTTTTCGGGAGCTCTTTTTCGCTCCCGTCGGGCATGGCCGACGTGACGAGCCCGCCGTCGAGCAGTTTCTGTGCCGCGGAGCGCGTCATATCAAGCGAAGCGGCGAGGAAGACGTCGAGCCGGAGCCCGGCATCTGCCGCCTCCGCCGGGATCACCCGGCGATCCGACGCGGCGATCACGTCGTTTCCTCTTTCTTTTTCTCGTCCTTCCACTCGAAGAAGACGAAGCAGAGCACTGCGGCGGCGCAGCCGACGCAGACGCAGATATCCGCGACGTTGAAGACGTATTTCCAGATCTTCGGGAACGCGCAGAAGTCGATGAAGTCGATGACGAAGCCGCGGAAGACGCGGTCGATCATGTTGCCGATGCCCCCGCCGATGACGAGCGCGAGGGAGAGGCCGGTGAGGCGGCTCTTCGGCGGCCACTTGATGAGGTAGACGAGCATGAGGACGATCGCGACGGCGGAGACGATCATGAACACCCAGCGGGAGTCCTTCATCATGCCGAGCGCGGCGCCCGTGTTGTCCACGTGCGTGAAGTTCAATACGCCCGGGATCAGCGCCGTGCCGTCACCGACGGCGGGATACGCCGCGATGATCGCCCATTTTGTGAGCTGGTCGGCGATGACCGCGAGGACGATCGTGAGAAGATACCAGATCATGTCTGTCAGCGCGGCGTTCGCCGCAGTTCCTTTACGTAATTATCGTTGCCGAAGACGCGCGTGAACTCGTCCGTTTCTTCGGCCGGTGCCTCGGCGGGAATTTCCGCGGTGACGGCGCCCTCGGAGCCGGCGTATTCGTCCTCGGGGAGCGGCGGTGCGGGAAGCTCGATCGCTTCCGCCTCTGCGGCGTCGAGGAGATCGTCGGCCGCCTCGGGCAGCTCGAAGCCGTCGGCAAGGGCGCGGAGCCGGTCGGTGCCGGCAGCGTATTCCTCCGTGACGCGGGCGACGAACGACGCCGTCTCCTCGCGGAGCCGGTCGAGTTTTGCCTTTGCCTCCGCCATGTCGGCGTCGGCCGCGGCAGCGCGGTCGGCCGCCTCTTTCTCGGCGCGCGCGCGGATGATGTCGCCGTCGGCACGGGCGCGCAGGATGATGCGCTTCGCCTCGTCCTCGGCGGCCTCGAGCCGGGCGTCCGCCTCGGCTCTCTTTTCCTTGACCTCCGCCTCGCGCTTCGCGTAGGTGCGGAGGTGCTGGATCATTTCACAGTTCTCGCGGTAGAGCTCCTCATACTTCCCGAGGATCTCCGCGACGTACCCGTCCACTTCCTCCGGCGCGTAGCCGCGGAACGTGCGGGTGAATTCTTCTGTCCGTCTGAGTTTTTCCGGCTGCATGGTGCGTCCTCCCGATTCAGATGAATTTACGGGCGGTGAGGCGTAGCCGTCCCTTGCGGGTGACGTCCGACACACCGTCGATGAGGTATTTGCCGTGGCCGCGCACGGAGATGACGTCGCCCGGCTCGACCGGAGCGTCACCCGCCGCCGCGGGAAAATCGTTCAGGGAAACGTCGCCGCGCGAAACGAGCGACGCGGCGTCGGCGCGGGATACGTTGCACAGGGCGTGAATCACCCCGTCGAGGCGGGGCGACTGTACCGTGCCCGAGACCGGCTCGAAGCGGCGCGGCACGGTGAAATCGCAGGGCGGATCGAAAAGAGAAGCGCTGACGGTGTCGGCGCCGACCCCGGTCAGCTCCGCTGCGAGATAGACTGCGATCTTCCGCCCGGCGAAGACGACTGCCTCGTGCTCTGAGAGAACGGCGACGTCGCCGAGCGCCTCGCGGCGGACACCCGTCGCCATGACGGCGCCGAGGTAATCGCGGTGGGTGAGCGTTTTGTAGCCGCTGCCGATGACGCGGACGGCGGCGATCTTTTCCCGGACGGCGCCTCCGGCGTCAAGCCCTTCGTCCACGGCGCGGAGGAGCGCCTCCGCCCGTTCCGGTGAGAGCGGATCGCGCGGCACGTCGTCCATCATCGCCCACGGGGGCAGGATCACGGCGGCGCGGCGCATCGAGCCGCGGCAGCCGCCCCAAAAGAAGAGCCGGTCGGCCCAGCCGCCTCTTGCGGCTTCGGCCGCGGCAAGGCGGCATTCGCGCGGTGTCAGAAAATCGGAGACGGCGGTGCCCCGCTCGCTTGCGGACGCGAGGTCGGCGAGGTGCGAGAGGAACATTTCGTCCCCCTCCCCGGGGACGGGGATCGGGCGGCCCGCCATTATACGGCGATCGGCACGACAGCGACCGCGCCGATGATCATGAACGTGATGAAGAACGCGACGTCAACGGGGCATCCCTCGACGTCGAAAAAGAGCCCGAGCAGCGACCGGACGGGGACGATCAGCGGCTCCGTGATGAGGAAAACGGCGCGGGAAAACGCCGACTCCTCCTCGTCGTCGTCGAGCGGGATCCAGCTGAGGATCGCGCGGATGCCCATGAGCACCCAGAGTCCGATGACGAACAGGTATAAAATGCGGCTGAGAACGTAAACGAAGGTATCCGTGTCCGTCATCTCCTTTCAGAAAGGTGAAAACCAAGAGAGCCAAGCCGCAATGCGGCTTGGCTCACGGCATCGGTTGTAATGCGCGGCGCGATCAGAGATCGGCGAATTCGTCGGACATGCCGGCGGGAGCTGCTGCGGGGGCCTCTTCCTTCGGGGCCTTGTCGCTCTTCAGCTTGGCGTCGCCGACGTCAACGTTATCGGGCGTGATGATGTATGCGCTCGTTGCGATCTTCTTCAGCGAGCCGTTGATGGAGTAAGCCACGCCGGAGAGGAAGTCGATCAGGCGGCGGGAGGTTTCCTTGCTGGTGTTCTCGAGGTTGAGCACGACGGTGCGGTGCTCGAGAAGGTGATCGGCGATCTGCGTGACGCTGTCAAAATGTTCGGGGCGGACGACCTTCATCTCGAGGGCGTTGCCGGAGACGCTCAGGCTGCTCTGGCGGGGAGACGAGTAAGAGGGCGTGCTCGGTGCGGTATAACCGGTATCAACGGGAGTATCGTCAACAACGTCGTCCGTATAGAGGTCACCGCCGGTGATCTCGTCGTAATAGCCGTTGTCGTTATCGTAATCGCCGTAATCGTCGGCAGCACCGGCCGTTTTCTTCAGTTTGTCCATGAGTCCCATTGTGTATGTCCTCCGTAAAAATTATGATTCAGATCTGCTTCGGCGGGTAGTACCGTGCGCCGAAAATGGCACTGCCGACACGGACGAGCGTTGCGCCCGAGGCGATCGCCTCCAGATAACTGTCGCTCATACCCATCGACAATACGGGTTCTACTACATTATGCGATTTTTTTGCCGAAATGTCAATAAAAACTTGATAAGTTTCCGAAAAATATTTCAGATATTCACATTTTTCCGTGCATTTCGGTGCCATCGTCATGAGCCCGCGCACACGGATGCCGGGGAGCGCTTCGACGTAGGAAACGAAATCGTCGGCCTCTTCCGGGAAGACGCCGCCCTTGGCCGCCTCGCGGCCGCTGTTGATCTCGCAGAGGACGTCGGACACGACGCCGAGACGGACGCTCTGCCGGCTGATCTCGTCGGCGAGGTGCCGGCTGTCCACAGACTCGATCATGTCGGCCTTGCCGACAACTTGCCGGACCTTGTTCGTCTGGAGCGAGCCGATCATGTGTACGCCCCGGGCGAGCCGGAGCGTGTCGTATTTCGATACGAGTTCCTGCACGCGGTTTTCACCGACAAACGAGAGTCCGAGCTCCGTGATCGCAAATTCGATCTCGTCCGCGGGGACGGTCTTCGTCGCCGCGAGTAGCGTTACGGGTGCGCCGCCGCGCCGGAC
Organism: Clostridia bacterium; assembly: GCA_024404475.1. GTDB lineage: Bacteria > Bacillota > Clostridia > Oscillospirales > CAG-272 > JAKSPV01. The sequence continues at coordinate 9,262 of JAKSPV010000012.1, forward strand.
GACCGCCTCGGCGATCTGATCCGTCACGCGCTTGTAATTTTCCGCGATCTCATCGTATCGCGCTTTTTTTTCGGGGTTCAGCATACGTTGCCTCTTTTTATCAGTTCAGGATTCTGCCGTCGGACAGGCCCTTGCCGGAGATGATGACGTTGTCGTTCCGCGCAAGGTACGGATATTTGCCGGGCTCTTTTTCGGGGGAGGGATCGACGATCACGGTGTCGTCCACCGTGGCGAGAATCGAGATCGCGCGGAAGCGCACGGTCGATCCGTCGAGGATGTAAACGCCGCGCACCTCGTCGAGCACGCGGACGGCGGAGGTCGGGATGCGGAAGCCGGTGTACTCCGTCTCGACGATCTCGATCGGCTGCGTCCGGTCGTAGGAGAAGCCGTCGGGCATCGCCTCGCCGCGGAACACGAGTACGCGGCCGCCGTCGTCGTTTTCCTCGTCGGCGACGATGCGGGACAGCTCGAGCTGGAGCCGGATGCCGCGGTTGTACGGGAAGCCGACCGTGTACGTCTCGCCCGCCGTGAGCCGCGACGCGACGTCGGAGGTCGCCTCGCAGGCGATGTACCAGACGTAGGTCTCGGTGAGCTTGCCGACCGTGCGGGTGCCGATGTCGGCAGGACTCGAGGCGGCGAGAGCGCGGAATTCGGCGAGCGTCATGTTTTCCGCGGCGGCGGCGGTGAACGCGGTCTCGTAGCCGTCAGCCGACGGGAAGAAGTAGCCGCTCTTCGCGGTCACGACCGTCTCGCGGCACAGACCGAGCTGCCGCGTCAGGGTGTCGGCCTCGTCCTCGAGCCGCGCGATCATCGTGTCGATGTCGCTGCCCTTGCCGATGACGATCTGCCGCTTGTTGATGCCTGTGATCAGCTCGCGGCGCGACGCCGCGACCGCGCTGTAATCGCCGGTGTACACCGAGTAGCGGAGCCCCATGATCATGGACTGGATGTCGGCATCGAGCCGGGAGACGTCTTTGAGCGAGAGCGTGCCCTCGCGGCTCGCGCGGAGCAGGGAGACCTGCTCGTCGATCTCGGAAAGACGGCTGACGACGGAGGCGTCGTAATTATCGTAGATGCGGGCGACGATGCCGCCGACCGGGACGCGCCCGCCCGCCGCGACCGCGGAGATCACGGCGCCGGAGACGGGATTGCGTGCGGTGACGTACGCCTCGTCGCGGAAGAAATAGGCGTCCGCGTCGAGAACGGACTCCACCGTGACGGGGAGTGCCGTGTCGGTCACGACGTCGGACGTGACCTGCCGCCAGATGTGGTAGCCCATGTAGGCGATCAGAAGGACGGCGAGGATCGTCGCGCCGATCTGGAGCACCGTCCGGTGCGCGACTTTTTTGAGGTAGACGAGTTTCATGCGGTGCTCCTTTCGGAAAGATTTCGGTGTGTCAGAGGAGGATCACGTTGGCGCCGGCTTTTTCTGCGGCGACGGCCTCGGCGCGGCGGCAGGAGAGCCAAATCACCTGACCGACGCCCTCTCCCGAGAGCAGAGCGGCGACGGCATCGAGCCGGTCGTCGTCAACGGAGGCAAAGCTCTCGTCGAAGATGACGGGCGGACGGTTCTCGCCGGCGAGGACGGAAACGAGCGCGAGCCGGAGACTCACGTAGGCGAGGTCACGCGTGCCGGCGGAGAGATAAGCGAGCGATCGCGTTTCGTCGCCCGTCCGGAACGTCATGTGCAGCGACGGATCGGCGCCGAGCGCGCCGTAGCGCCCGCCGGAGAAGCCGTCCATCAGCCGGCCCGCCTCCGCCATGATGCGGGGCAGGACTTCGCGGCGCATGTCTTCGGACGAGGCGAAAAGCTCGTCGTATGCGAGCCGGAGCGCCGCGTACTTTTCTTCCATTTCGGCAAGTTCGGGACGCAGTTTCCCGAGCTCGGCCTCGATCGCGGCCGGCGTCTCCGCCGTCGCTTTCAGTTCGGTCAGCTTTGCCGTTTTCGCCATGATCTGCTGGCGCAGGCCGGGCAGCGTCATGTCGTAGAAGTCCAGCTTTTTCGCGGCATCTGCGTAATCTTCGTCGGTCATTTCCGACGCCGCGCGGCCCGCCTCGCTCCCGAGTGCTTCGCGCGCTTCGGCTTCGATCGTCTCGGGAGAGACGCCGCCGAGCTGCGACGAGAGAACGGAGCAGCGCACGGCCGCTTCGCGGGCGGCGTCGCTTGCCGCTTCGCGCTTTTCGCACGCCGCCGCCGTCAGCGACAGCGCGCCGGCGATCTTTTCGGTGAGGGAGGCGCCTGCGGCGCCGGACTTCGACGCGAGCCGGTCGGCTTCCTCGCACGTCACGCGGAGGCGGATCTCCTGCGTCCGGAGCTGGTCGGCCATGTCCTCTCGCTTCTTGTCGAGCTCGCGGCGCTCGTTCGCCTCGTCGATGATGCGGATGGCGGATCCTTCAAGAGAGGGGAGGTCGTCGGCTTCCCATTTTTCAAGGAAGGCGGCGAGGGCGCGGCGGTACTTGCCGCGGAGAACGAGCAGCGTGATGCCGAGAGCGGCCAGCACGATGGCGGCGGCGCCGGCGGCGATGCAGAGCGTTCCGAAGCCGGCCCTGACGTATCCGAAGACTGCCGCCCCTGCGGCCAGTGCGGCGAGCACGAGGGCGGCGGCGCCGACGGCGGCGCAAAGCGCCGCACGGCGTCCGAGGGCTTTGCCCTCGGCGGCGACGGCGGACACGTCCGTGTCCGCCTCGTCGGCGCCGCGCATCTGGGACAGCCGTCTGTCGAGTCGGAGCAGCTCCTGCTCGGACTGTTCCTTCGTGTGTTCCAGCGATTCGATCGAGGCGGCGGACTGCCGGAGAGCCGCTTCGTACGGGCGGTCCAGCTGCGCGTCCGGGAGACCGTCGAGATAACGTTTCTTCGCCTCGGCGTCCGTCTCGGCGGCGCGCAGCTCATCGAGCTGCCGCTTTCTGTCGAACACGCGGTAATATTTCGTGAGAGCCGCGAGCGGCGCCCGCAGCTGTTCTTTCTCTTTTTCCTGTGCTTCGAGCCGGGCGAGCTCCGCCTCAGTCTCCCGGAGCACTTCGCTCTTCGTTCTGGCTTCGCGGAGGCGCGCTTCGGCGGCGATGACTTCCTCGCGCTTGTCGTAAAGAAGCCCGCCGCGGCCGCTCTTGTAGAGGAGCGTTTTCCGCTCGTCGTCGAGTTTTTTCAGAGCGGCTTTCGTGCCGGCGGTCTCGTCGCCCGCGAGGAGCAGATTTTCGATCGTCTCGGTGACGTCGCTGCCGCTGACGGCGGCGCCGGTCATCTGCCGGACGAAGACGGTGCTGACGAACGCGGACTCCGTGAGTCCGAAAAAGACCTCGCCGGGGACCTTGCCTTTCATGACGGGCGCGTTCCGGACGGCGTCGATGATGCGGCACTCGTCGCGCCCGGAGGCGCGCATCGTGCGCTCGACGCGGTAGACCTCCTCGCCGGAGCGGAGCGTGACGGAGCCGGATGCCTCGTCCGTCGCCCAGGAGAGGTAGCGTTCCTTTTCGCTGAGCCCGTCCTCGGCGGCTCTGCCGGAGAGCCCGTAGAAGACGAATTTCAGGAACATCGAAAGGGCGCTCTTGCCGCTCTCGTTCCGGCCGAGCACGAGGTTGACGCCCTCGCCGAACGTGAAGTCCCGGTCGCGGAGCGTGCCGAAAGAGGTGATGTGGATGCTTTCCAGACGCATGGGTGAGCTCCTTTCGTTTGTTTTTTGGTCAGTCGGTCGGCCTATCGCCGGCGAGCGCGGCGAGGGCGTACCGCAGGGCGCGCTGTGCCACGCGCCGCTCCGCCTCGTCGGCGGAGGTGAGCTTGTCTGCCAGACGGCGGTAGAGGACGCCCCGCACCGCGGGGTCGTTTTCGAGTTCGTCCGGGATCTCGGACGAGGTTTCGTTGACGATCTCGAGTGCCATGCAGCCGCAGTCGGCGGCGGCGAGCGCCTCCGTGTGCAGCAGCAGCTCCGGCGGGACGTGCCCCGTCAGCCGGACGCGGACGAGATCGCTCCCCGTGTACTGCCCGGCGGCGAGAAGACGCCGGAGCGCCTCTTCGACCTGCCATTCCGCCGTAAGACCGTCGAGCGGCAGCTCCGTCACCCGGAACGCGACCGTCCCGAGCACTTTTTTCCGGGTGCGGACGATCCCGTCGTCGATCACGGCGAGGAGAACGCCCTTGTCGCCCGGCTCGTCCGGGGCGCGCCCCATGAGACAGCCGGATTCCGCGGCGGCCTGCCGGCCGTGCGGCGCGAACGAGGGCTCCGCGGGATTGTGGATATGGCCGAGCGCGGCGTAGACCGCGCCGGTGCGAAGCACCGCCTCCGCGGTGATCGGTGCGTAGGGAGAACGCGACGCGCCGAGGTCGGCGTGCGCGCAGATGAGGTGGATCCGGCCGTCGTCCGGCATCTCGAAGCCGTCAAGCGGGCAGGTCTCCATCGTGCCGCCCGTCATCGCGTAGCCGTAGACGTCCGCACCGAGCGCGTCGAAGGAGAACTTCGAGACGGTCGGCTCCCGGAAGACGAAGACGTTTTCCGGCAGATCGTTCCGCAGCCAGAGCGAGCCCGGCACGGCGGGGTCGTGGTTGCCCGGCGCGACAACGACGGGGCAGGGGATCGACGAGAAACCCGCGAGGATCATGTCGGCGTCGTCCGCCGTCAGAAAATCCGCCTCGTAGACGTCGCCCGCGAAGAGAACGATGTCGGCTTTCTCCTCTGCGGCCGCGCGGCAGAGCGCGGCAAAAGACGCCCGGAGCGCCGCGCGGAGCGCGGCCCGGCGCCGGGAATCGGACAGAGCGAACGGTGACGCGAGATGCGCGTCTGCGGCGTGCAGGATGCGAAGCATGGCGGCCTCCTTTTCGGCGGGATGATCCCCCGGCGGCCTTCCTCCGGGAGAGGATAAATTCACAGGATAAGTATAGCACAGAATCCCGCCCGAATCAAGCGCCCCGGGGCGACTTTCCGCGCTTTCTGTCAGAATTACCGCCGCCGTGCGGCGCGTATGGTGCAAAAATCCTGCGCCGGGGGCGCGTATCGTGCGGAAAAGCCGCTTGCAATCCCGCCCGGCTTCCTGTATAATAGTAGTGTAAATAAAGGCGGCGTGCGCGCCGCATCAGTATACAGCAGCTTCGGAGGTGCGTATGGAAAATCCTGCCGCACATTCCTTCGTTCTCGTCGGCGTGGGGGACGAAGTCCTCTCGGGCGGCGTCGTCAATACGGACGCCGCGTTTCTCGCAAGCGAGCTAACGGCACTCGGCTGCACCGTCACGCGCCATACCGTCGTCAGCGACGACGGCGCGGAGGTCGCCCGTGCCCTTGCCGACGCCTACCGCGACGCGGATGCCGTCATCCTTACCGGCGGGCTCGGCCCGACCTACGACGACCTCACCAAAGCGGCCGTCGCCGCCTACTTCGGCGTCCCGCTCGAGATGTCGGAGGAGGCCCTTGACAATGTCAGGACCGCTTTTGCGCGCCTCGGTAAACCGATGACGGAGAATAACCTCGCGCAGGCGATGATGCCCCGCGGGGCGGAAACATTACAGAACGATTGGGGCACCGCGCCCGGCGTCTGGTACGAACACCCGGACGGACGGCTTGCCGTTCTTCTGCCGGGGCCGCCGGCGGAGCTTCGCCCGCTCTTCCGCTGCCGCGTCAGACCGCGCCTTCTGGCGCGGCGCGGCGGCCACACGCGTACGCTTGACCTCCATCTCCGCGGGATCGGCGAGCGCGCCGCGGAACAGATCCTCCGTCCGCTCATGCAGGAAACGCACAACCCCGCCGTTGCCACCTACGTCGGAAACGGCGACGTCCGTCTCTCCGTCACGGCTAACGCCGCGTCCCCCGAGGAAGCGGAAACGATGTGCCGCCGGACGGCCGACCGCGTCCGCGCGACCGAGGTCGGACAGTACGTCTATTACGAAACAATCGGCCCCGAGGAATTCTCCCTCATGCCGCAGCTCGCCGTCATCCGGACGCTCGCCGAACGGGGCCTCACCGCCGCCGCAGCCGAAAGCTGCACCGCGGGACTCGTCGCGGCGTCGCTCGCCGACGTCCCCGGCTCGTCCGCCGTCCTCCTCGGCGGCGTCGTCTCCTACGCGAACGAGGTCAAGAAAAACGTCCTCGGCGTCAGGGAAGAAACGCTCCGTACCGTCGGCGCCGTCTCCGTCGAGACGGCACGGGAAATGGCGGACGGGGTGCGCCGGATCACCGGCGCCTCGATCGGCGTCTCCACGACCGGCATCGCCGGCCCCGGCGGAGGTACGGCCGAAAAACCGGTCGGCACCGTCTGCTTCGGCATCTCGTCCGCGCGCGGCACGCGCGCCGTCCGCCGGCAGTTCAATCCCGCGCTCGACAGGGAAGAGATCCGCCGCCGCGCCGCACTCGAAGCGCTGCTGCTGCTTCTCGAAGAGGCGCGCTCACTGTAAGATCACGTCATCACGGAAAGGAGTTCTGAAATGCAGCCGGATATCAACGTTTCCGAAATGGAGTCCCTGCGCAAGACCGCGCGGAACGACCTCATCTTCGGTATCATCATCGTCGTCATCGGGATCGTCCTCACGGTCACGCAGTCCCAGCCGCTCTTTCTGCTTTTCATCATCCCCGCGATCGTTCTGTTCGTCCTCTCGAACAAGGCGTGGAAGAAATTCTCCGCCGCGTACAAGGACGGCGTCGTCCGCGCCGCGCTCGAGTCGGTCTTCACCGGCCTCACTTTTGAGCCGGCGCTCGGCATTTCCCGCGAGGAGATCCGCGAGACGGAAATGATGCAGACGGGCGACCGCTTCACGTCGAACGACCTCATCTCGGGGCAGTACAACGGCGTTTCGTTCCGGCAGAGCGACGTCCACATCGAGGAGGAGCACACGGACTCCGAGGGGCACACCTCGTATTCCACGATCTTCCGCGGACGGTGGATGATCTTTGACTTCAACAAGGATTTCGCCTCCGATCTGCAGGTCGTCGGCAGGCACTTCGGCGCGAACAAGCGCAAGGGAAACGGCTTCTTCGGGCTTTTCGCCTCGAAAGAGAAGAAGATGGAGAAGATCGAACTTGAAAACGAGGCGTTCAACAAGCAGTTCACGGTCTACGCGCACGACACGACCGAGGCGTTCTACATCCTGACGCCGCACATGATGGAGGCGATGCTCCGCCTGCACGACGGATGCGAGTCGCCGATCATGCTGCTCTTCTTCCGCGGGCAGCTCCACGTCGCCGTGAACAACGGCAAGGACGCTTTCGAGCCGTCGCTGTTCCGGGAGTTCGATCCGGAGCGCGAGGCGGAGACCGTCCTCGCGGACACCCGCGTCATCACCGCGTTCGTTGACGAGATGCGTCTCGATAACGATATGTTCAAAGTTTAATCATTCAATAAAGGAGAAAACATCATGCCTTTTGTAATCATCGGAGTTGCCCTCGTCGTCATCATCCTTCTGTGGTACATTTCCGTCGGGAACAAGCTGAACCGCGCCGTCGTCAAGATCGACGAGGCGGAGAGCGGCATCGACGTCGCCCTGACGAAGCGCTACGACGTTCTGACGAAGCAGCTTGACATCGTGAAGGGCTACGCGAAGCATGAGAGTGAGACGATCGCAAAGGTGATCGAGCTGCGCCGCGGCGCACCGATCGCGGAGAAGAATGCCGCCGCCGCCGCGATGAGCGAGATGCAGGCGAAGATCAACGTCGTCGCCGAGGCGTACCCGGAGCTCCGCTCCGCGGAGAACTTCCGCGCCCTCCAGGCGTCCGTCAACGACACCGAGGAGCACCTGCAGGCCGCCCGCCGCGCCTACAACGCCAACGTCTCTTCCTTCAACCAGATGCTCGTGACCTTCCCGACCAGCATCGTCGCATCGAGCCGCGGACTCTCGAAACGCGATTCCTTCGAGGCCGAGGCCGCCAAGCGCGCCGACGTCAAAATGGAGTTCTGAGAGGAAACGGCGCGGGGGCTTCTTGCAAGAAGCCCCCGAACCCCCAGAAACCTTGAACGGTTTCCGGCGTCACCAATGCAGGAAGCCGATGCCTGCCCAAACAAAAAGTGCAAGTCAAGCGACTTGCACTTTCTTTATTGGTGAGGCCGAAAACCTTTTCAAGGTTTTCGGGGTGTGGGGCGTTCGGTTTGCACTCACGCAGAAATATTGCCGCTTTGCGGCAATATTTTGGGAACGAGCGCAGCAGATGTGGAACGCACTCACTTTGCGCTCGTTCGGCAAAAGTCCCCCACGCGTATTCTTTGTTAGTCCTCGTCGTCGTCCTTCTTGGCCTCGGCGATGATCTTCTGGGCAGCCATCGCGGGGACTTCCTCGTAGCGGACGAACTCGAACTCGAAGGAGCCGCGGCCCTGGGACATCGCGCGGAGCGTGATGACGTAGTCGACCATTTCGGACTTCGGGACTTCGGCTTCGACGATGGTGTAGCCCTTCTTGCCGGGAGCGGCGTCCATGCCGAGCACGCGGCCGCGGCGCTTGTTGAGGTCGCCCATGACGTCGCCGACGAGCGATTCGGGCACGCAGACTTTCAGCGCACCGATCGGCTCAAGCAGGACGGGGTTCGCCTGCGGCAGACCTTCGCGGTAAGCGAGGCGGGCGGCGAGCTTGAAGGAGATTTCGTTCGAGTCAACGGGGTGGTAGGAGCCGTCGTGGAGGTCGGCTGCGAGGCCGGCCATCGGGTAGCCCGCGAGCACGCCCTTGACCATGGCTTCCTGCAGACCCTTTTCGACTGCCGGATAAAAGTTCTTCGGCACGGTGCCGCCGACGACGGAGGTCGTGAACGTCAGGCCGGGCTCGTCGGTCGGGGAGAAGCGGATCCAGACGTCACCGAACTGGCCGGAGCCGCCGGACTGCTTCTTGTGGCGTCCGTGGACGTCAACGGTCTTCTTGATGGATTCGCGGTACGCGATCTTCGGATCGGAGATGGCGACCTGCACGTTGTAGCGGGATTTCAGACGGGACACGACGACGTCGATGTGGATGTCGCCGAGGCCGGACAGAAGCATCTGCGCGGTCTCTGCGTTGTTCTCGAATTTCAGCGTCGGGTCTTCCTCGACGAGGCGGAGCACGCCGGAGGCGATCTTGTCTTCGTCGCCCTTGTTGACCGGTGCGATGCCGCGCGTCATGTACGGATGCGGGAACGCGATGCCCTTGTAGACGACGTCGCCGCTGACGGAGAGCGTGTCACCCGTAGCGATCGACGGGATCTTCGTGACGGCGCCGATATCGCCGCACGCGAGCTCGTCCACTTCGGTGGTCTTCTTGTTGCGGACGGTGTAGATGTGCGAGAACTTCTCGGAGGAGGAGGTGCGCGCGTTCTTCAGCGTCGCGTCCTTCTTCAGCGAGCCGTTCATGACCTTGAACAGGGACAGTTTGCCGACGAACGGGTCGGCGATCGTCTTGAAGACGAAGATCGCGGCGTCACCGTTCGGGTCGCCCTTCTTCTCGATCTCGCCGCCGTCAGCGCCGATGAGCGTTTCCGGCTTGCGTTTGTCGGGAGACGGGAAGGAGTCGCGGATCGTGTCGAGGAGTGCAACGACGCCCCACATGTTCGTGACAGCACCGGCGTAGACCGGAACGATCGTGCCGTCGATGATGCCCTTGTGCAGCGCGTTCGCGATCTCGTCGCGGGTCAGCTCTTCGCCGTCGAAGTATTTCATCATGAGGTCGTCGTCGGTGGTGGCGACTGCTTCGTGCAGCGCGTCCTCGTACTCGGCGACGATGTCTTTCTGCGCGTCGGAAAGCGGTGTTTCGGTGCGTTTGCCCTTTGCGTCATAGGTGTATGCCTTTTTCTCGATGAGGTCGAGCAGCGTGAAGTTGCTGCCGTCCTTGACGGGGACGTAGACCGGACAGACGGAGGTGCCGAACTGTTCCTTCAGGGCCTTGAAGACACCGGGGAAGTTGGCGTCGTTGTCGTCGCACTTGTTCACGAAGAACGCGGTCGGGAGTTTGGCCTCTTCGGCCTTTT
>JAKSPV010000120.1 GCA_024404475.1 Clostridia bacterium
AACATTTCGAGCGCCGTGCCGGTGGCGTCGGCGATCTCCTCGTCGGTATAGTAAACCCAATCGTCCGGCTTCGTGAAGGTGAGCCCGGAGAAGGTGCTCGTGAAGACGTTTCCGTCCACCGTGCCGCGGGAGTACTTCTTTGCCGCGGCCGCGGTGTCACAGGACACGAGCGCCGTCAGCATCAAAGCGGCGAGGACAAGCGCGAAAAAGCGGAATGATTTTTTCATGGTCGGCACCTTGCCTTTCGGAAGAAAATAGGTTTTTTCGACATCATCAGCGTAGCACACCGCGGCGGCGTTGTCAAGGGGGAAAGAAAAAAGCACCCCGCAGGGTGCTTTTGCTCGTCTCGTTTTTCGGGGCGCCTGATGACGCCACCGTTTCACTTGCCGAAGTTCGGCTTGCCGTCGTTCTCTCCCGTCATGGTATAGACGTGGAACTCATACTGGCCGGGGCCTTTTTCCGGTGTGAAGACGGTTTCGAACGTCGTATCGGCCGTGCCGCCGACGACTTCTTTCAGTTCATCCTCCGTCAGCTCCGCGAGCTTCGCGTTCAGGGTTTTGACCTCGTTTCTGAGGGCGGTCAGTTCTTCTTTCGTTTTCATAGCATTCCCTTCTTTCCGTAATCTGTATCTTTGTTTTCCGTGCTGCCGGGGACGTACGGGCCGATCGCTTCCAGGCCGCTGATGTCAATGCTCTCGCCGCCGGTGACCTTTGCCAATTCTTTTTCGTTCAGTTCTCTGTTTCCCATTTCGCTCACCTCCGTTGGTTCTTACACTTATTGATACGAAGGATGAGGGAGAGTGGCTAATGGAATCTTGAAAAAAGTGTTCGTACTCACCACACCTGACTTCGCGTCTTTTCATCCGGTGCGTCGCCGCTGCAGGCCAAACGCCGCATACGCGATGCGCACGGGCTTCCAAATTCACTCCCCCCACGTCAAACAACAAAAAAGACACCCGTTTGGGTGCCGCAACTGCTGCAGTGGATTCGTGACCACAGACTCAACGCAGAGCGTTGAGTCCTGCACCCGCCGCGATGTTCGTGCAGCGCACACCAATGATGCAATCGGGCGGCGGGATGCACGGTGGTACTCGGCCACGCATCTGCCACCAACAAAAAAGACACCGTAAAGGTGTCTTTTTTGTTGGTGGGGGAAGGTGGATTCGGACCACCGAAGCAAGATGCAGCAGATTTACAGTCTGTCCCCTTTGGCCACTCGGGAATTCCCCCGTATTGGAGCTGGTGAACGGAGTCGAACCATCAACCTGCTGATTACAAATCAGCTGCTCTGCCATTGAGCCACACCAGCACATGACGTTCGCATTCACCTGCGACGGGCTCTATTATAACATGGCATTTTCCGCTTGTCAATAGTCACTTATAAAAAATTTCCCGTTTTTTTCGCGGCGCAGACGAAAAAAACGGCCCGAAACGCCCCGCGGGACTTGATTTTGCGCCGTTCTTCCTTTATAATAAGACGATCGAAACTTCCCCGGCGCCGCCCAGCGGCGCAGAAAGGAATATACTATGGTTTCTCTGATCCGGCACGGCGTTTTTCTCGTCGGCGGCAAGGATTTCTCGGATACGCTGCCCGAGGGCACATCGCTCGACGCGGCAAGGCACGGCACGATCGCGTCATCCATTCTCGACGCGCACAACGTCTCGGACGATCCCGCGCGGATGCACATCCGCTTTGACGCGCTTGCCTCGCACGACATCACCTACGTCGGTATCCTTCTGACAGCGCGCGCCGGCGGGCTCGAAAAGCTCCCCGTACCGTACATTCTCACCAACTGTCACAACAGTCTCTGTGCCGTCGGCGGCACGATCAACGAAGACGACCACGTGTTCGGTCTCTCCGCCGCGAAGAAATACGGCGCGGTCTACGTGCCCGCACACCAGGCGGTCATCCACTCGTTCATGCGCGAGATGTACGCCGGCTGCGGCAGAATGATCCTCGGCTCCGACAGCCACACGCGCTACGGCGCGCTCGGCACGATGGCGTGCGGCGAAGGCGGTCCCGAGCTCGTCAAGCAGATCCTCGGCCGCACCTACGACGTTGCCCGCCCGGAGATCATCGCCGTGCGCCTCACCGGCGCACCGAAGCCCGGCGTCGGCCCGCAGGACGTGGCGATCGCGCTGATCGGCGCGGTCTACAAGGACGGCTTCGTCAAGAACAAAGTGCTTGAATTCGTCGGCGACGGCGTCGCCGCCCTCCCGATCGAGTTCCGGAACGGCATCGACGTCATGACGACCGAGACGACGTGCCTCTCCTCGATCTGGGTCACGGACGCGGAGACGGAGCGCTATTTCAAACTGCACGGCCGTCCCGAGGCGTACAGGAAGCTCGCCCCGGCGTCTGTCGCCTACTACGACGGCGCGGTGGATATCGACCTCTCGACGGTCGAGCCGATGATCGCCCTGCCGCTCCACCCGTCGAACGCCTTTACGATCCGCGAGGTCAACGCGAACGCCTATGACATCCTCCGCGAGTGCGAGCTCGCCGGGGAAAAGCAGCTCGGCCTGAAACCGGGTATGCTCCGCCTCACCGACAAGATCGACAAAGCGACGGGACGCATCCGCGCGACGCAGGGCGTCATCGCCGGCTGCGCCGGCGGCACGTTCGACAACCTCTGCGCGGCAGCTGATATCCTCCGCGGCGGCTCGATCGGCTCGGGTACGTTCGCGATGTCCGCTTACCCGGCAAGCCAGCCCGCTTTCGTCCGGCTGACCGAAGTCGGCGTCGCCGCCGATCTTATGCGCGCAGGCGTCACGCTCCGCTCCGCATTCTGCGGGCCGTGCTTCGGCGCGGGCGACGTTCCGGCAAACGGCGGCTTCTCGCTCCGCCACACGACGAGAAACTTCCCGAACCGCGAGGGCTCGAAGCCCGGCGAAGGACAGATGGCATCCGTCGCGCTCATGGACGCGCGCTCGATCGCCGCTTCCGCACGCGCGGGAGGTCTGCTCACCGGCGCGGACGAGCTCGACGTTGCGTACAGCAATTACGAATACAAATTCGACCGTTCCATTTACGGCAGCCGCGTGTACGACGGCTTCGGCAAAGCCGATCCCGGGGCGGAGCTCGTCTTCGGGCCGAACATCACCGACTGGCCGCAGATGAAGCCGCTCGCGGACGACCTCGCCATCGGCGTTTCGTCCGTCATCGACGACCCCGTGACAACGACAGACGAGCTGATCCCGTCGGGCGAGTCGTCCTCGTACCGTTCCAACCCGCACCGGCTCAGCCGGCTGACGCTCAGCCGCCGCGATCCCGCCTACGTCGGGAGAGCGGACACGGTGCACGGCGTCGCCAACGCGCTCTCGGGTGAGGAGCCCGTGAAAGAAGCCGATCCGGCACTGGTCGATGCAGCAAAAGAATCGCTTGACGCGGCGCTCAAAGCGGCGAGCGCCAGCGGCTTCGTTCCCTCCGGCAAGCTCGGCGTCGGCAGCGTCGTCGTTGCCGTCCGTCCCGGTGACGGCTCCGCGCGCGAGCAGGCAGCGTCCTGCCAGCGCGTTCTCGGCGGCAGCGCGAACATCGCCCGCGAATACGCGACGAAGCGCTATCGCTCGAACCTCATCAACTGGGGGATGCTCCCGCTGCTCTCCGATGAGCTCACGATCGGCGCAAACGAAGGCACGTCCGGCGTCGCCGTCGAAAACGGCGACTGGATTCTCCTGCCCGGCATCCGTGCATCGCTCGCCCGCGGCAACGAGACCGTTGGTCATGACGCCGACCAGCGTCCGCTTTGCG
>JAKSPV010000121.1 GCA_024404475.1 Clostridia bacterium
ACGATCATCTCCTGCTTCTCGAACTGGTGGATGCGGTAAACGCCGCGCTCCTCGATGCCGTGCGCGCCTTTTTCCTTGCGGAAGCAGGGCGAATACGACGTCAGCGTCTGCGGGAGCTTTTTCTCGTCGATCGTCGTGTCGATGAAGCGGCCGATCATGGTATGCTCCGACGTGCCGATCAGATAGAGGTCTTCGCCCTCGATCTTGTACATCATCGCGTCCATCTCCGGGAAGCTCATGACGCCCTTCACCACGTCGCCGTGCATCATGAACGGCGGGATGCAGTACGTGAAGCCGCGGCGGATCATGAAGTCGCGCGCGTAGGCAAGGATCGCCGAATGGAGCTGCGCGATGTCGCCCGTCAGATAGTAGAAGCCGTTGCCGGCGACGCGGCGTGCCGCGTCAAGGTCGATGCCGGACAGCCGCTCCATGATCTCCGTGTGGTACGGGATCTCAAAGTCGGGAACGGCCGGCTCGCCGAATTTTTCCACTTCCACGTTGCAGGAGTCGTCCGGACCGATCGGGACGGACGGATCGATGATATTCGGGATCTTGTACATGACCTCGAGGAGCTTCGCCTCGACGTCCTTCTCTTCCGCCGACAGCTCATCGGTGCGCGCGCCCTTCGCGGCGATCTCCTTTTTGAGCACTTCGGCTTCCTCGCGCTTGCCCTGCGCCATGAGGGCGCCGATCGACTTCGACGCGCGGTTGCGCTCCGCGCGGAGCTGCTCCACCTCGCCCTTGATCGCGCGGTTGCGCGCGTCGAGCGCGATGGCCTCGTCCACGAGACCGAGACGGTTCTCCTGGAACTTCTTCTTCATGTTTTCTTTGACGATTTCCGGATTTTCACGGACGAATTTGATGTCAAGCATGGTGATTTATCCTTCCTTAGCGTGTGTCGCGCCTGTTTTTCTTGTTTTATGTTGCAATCGCAACGAAATCAGCCCTCGCGGATGCCGTCGCCGCAGATGAGGGCGAGCAGCTCTTCAAGGTCCTCGTTGTCCTGGTACTCGACCGTCACGGTGCGTTTCTTCCCTGCCGTGATCCTGACGATGCGGCCGGACTGCTCCGTCACACGGCGTTCGAGATCGCCGATGTAGTCGGGCTCCTCCCGCGGGATCCGGATGCGGATCTGCTTGCCGCGGCTTTTGATCGCCTGCTTGACCGCCGCTTCCGTTGCGCGGACGCTCAGTCCCTTCTCGGCAACAAATTTTCCAATTTCTTCCATTTCCTTGGGGCTGCCGAGCGCGAGGAGCGCGCGGCCGTGGCCGGCCGACAGTTCCCCGGAACGGATCAGCGTCCGGACGCCCTCGGGCAGCTCCGCGAGACGGAGCACGTTCGCCACGGCGGGGCGGCTCTTGCCGACCTTTGCGGCGACCTCCTCCTGCGTGAGATCGAAGTCGTCCATGAGGGCGCGATAGGCGGCCGCCTCCTCGAACGGGTAGAGGTCTTCCCTTTGCAGGTTTTCGACGAGCGCGATCTCCGCGACCTTCCGGTCGTCGGCGTCGAGGACGATCACGGGCATCTCTTCGAGCCCCGCGAGACGTGACGCGCGCCAGCGGCGCTCGCCCGCGATGATCTCAAAGAAGCCGCCGGGACGCTCCCGGACGAGGATCGGCTGGAGCACACCGTTTTCACGGATCGAGCCGGCGAGCTCGGCGAGCGCTTCCTCGTCGAAATACTGCCGCGGCTGATCCGGCTTCGGCTCGATCAGCGACGTGCGCACCGAGCGGAGACCGGTGGACTGCTCTTCTTCATTATCCGAAAAGATCGTGTCAAGTCCTCTTCCGAGGGACATTTTCTTGGATGCCATGTTGCTCCCCCCTTATCTGACGCGGCGCACGAGCTCTTCGGCCACCTCGGCGTACTGCTGCGCGCTCTTCGACAGTTTGTCGTAGTACAGGATCGGCTGTCCGAACGACGGCGCCTCCGAGAGCCGGACGCTCCGCGTGATCACCGTATGGAACAGTTTGTCCGCATAGTATCGCTTCAATTCTTCGAGCACCTGCACCGAAAGGTTCAGCCGCCCGTTGTGCATCGTCACGAGGATGCCCGTGATCGTGAGATCGGGGTTGTAGCGCTGTTTGACGCGCTTGATGGTCATCGTGAGCTGCGAAAGCCCTTCGAGCGCGAAATATTCGCACTGCATCGGGATCACGACGCCGTCCGACGCGGTGAGCGCGTTGACGGTCAGCATCCCGAGTGCCGGCGGACAGTCGATGATGATGAAATCGTAGTCCGTTTTGACCTCGGCGAGGGCGCGGCGCACGGCGTTCTGCCGGTCGTCTGCGTCCGCCAATTCAAGTTCGGCGCCCGCGAGGTTCATGTTGGCGGGCAAAACGGCGAGATTTTTGAATTCAGTCGCCAAAATCGCCTCTTTTGCGGTGCAAACGCCGCAGACGACCTCGTAGGACGTGTTTTTCAGTTTCTTTTTGTTGACGCCGACGCCGCTCGAAGCGTTGCCCTGCGGGTCGAGATCGACGAGAAGCGTGCGATAGCCGCCCGCACCGAGCGCCGCCGCGACGTTCACGGCGGAGGTCGTCTTGCCGACGCCGCCTTTCTGGTTTGCAAATGCGATCACGACTGCTTCTGCCACGGTCTTCCCCCCCCTTGTCCTTAATTATCTCTTATTATAATGAAAAAAGCGCGTTTTGTCAACGCGCGGCGGTAATTTTTCCGTATTTTTCAGAATTTGAACACAAATAAGGCCTCCTGCCAGCGGCAAAAGGCCGATTGATTGTTTCCCGTGAAACATTTTCGTAATTTCTCTTCCGGTTTTGTTTCACGGGAAACGTTCGCATTCGATTTCCCACCCCCCGAATTGTTTCACGTGAAACACAGTTTCCCGACTTTTTCCGGCAATGTTTCACGTGAAACATCGCCGTTCGGCACGCGTAGGACGATCTCCGTCACATTGCCGGCGTCGTGCTTTTCCTCCTCGATCGGCACGCCGGCGCGGCGCACGAGTTCCACGGCACGGTCGATCGACTGATAAAAGATCCGGACGTCCCGCAAAATGAACTTTCGCACGGGCGGCTCCTTCGGGCCGCCGGCGGCAATACGGTCGATCAGTTCTTCGCTGGCGGCGACGTTCAGCCGCCGCCCGATGATCTGCCGGAGCGCCTCGTCCCGTTTGTCTTCGTCGCGCAGACGCAGCAGCGCCCGCGCGTGCCGCTCGGTCAGCCCGGACGAGAGGATCATCGCACGGTGTTCCTTCGAGAGTTTCAAGAGGCGCAGCTTGTTCGCCACGGCGGACTGCGAGCATGAGAGCCGCTGTGCGATCTGCTCCTGCGTGAGCCCGTACGCCGCCGCGAGCCGTCCGATCGCCTCGGCCTCCTCGAACATATTGAGATTTTCGCGCTGGACGTTCTCGACGACGGCGAGCGCCGCAGACGTCCGGTCGTCCGTGTCGATCAGGAGGCACGGCACGCGCGAAAGACCGGCGACCTTCGCGGCGCGGAGCCGCCGCTCGCCGGCAACGAGCTCAAAGAGGCCGTCCGAAGCGGCGCGCACGGTCAACGGCTGCAAAATGCCGTGCCGGCGGATCGAATCCGCGAGCGACGAGATCGCCTCCTCGGAGAAATATTTACGCGGCTGCGCCGGATTCGGCACGATCTTGTCGGTTTCGAGCCGCAAAACGAGCGATCCGAGCGCATATCGCG
>JAKSPV010000122.1 GCA_024404475.1 Clostridia bacterium
CGAAGGTGCGCCGTTCGTGCTCGACGTCACGAACTTCTCCGAAAAGGCGAAAGACGTCGATCTCGTTATCACCGGCGAGGGCAAAACGGACGCGCAGACGGCGTCCGGCAAACTCCCGGTAGCGGTCGCCGCACGCGCGAAAGCACTCGGCAAGCCAGTCGTCTGCGTCTGCGGATGCGCCGAGCCGACAGAAGCGGTGTATGATGCGGGGATCGACGCGGTATTCAGCATCACGAACAGACCGATGCGGCTTGAAGACTCGATCCGGGGCGGCAAGGCGCTGATTCGGACGGTCTCTTACAACATCGCAAGACTCTACCTCGCGCTGCTCAAGGCAAACACCTGAACTGAAAACAAAAAAAGGCACGGCGTCTGCCGTGCCTTTCGTTTATCTTTTTACCATCCCATGCCGTTGGCGTATTCCGTGCCGCGGCGCTCCATATGGAAGAACTCGATCGTCTCGCCTCCGGGACCGCGCACGAAGGCGCACTTGATCTTGATGCGAACAGGAGACGCGTCGATCTTCTTCTCCGACGGCTCCATAATGGACGTGGCACCGCCCGCGATCGCCGCTTCGTACGCGGCATTGACATCGACCGTGCGGAATGAGATATGCGTGAAGCGCTGATTTTCTTCCGCGGCGTCCGTGCCGTCCGAAAACAGTTCAATAAAGCGGTTGTTGCCCGTGTCGAGCAGTGCGACCTTGGCGCCGGCCGCCGTCGTCCAGGACGTAAAGAATTTCAGTCCGAGAACTTCCGTGTAAAAACGGAATGATGCGTCGTAATCCTTGACGCGCAGCGCGATATGATGGATACCGAGTTTGGCATTTAACTGACTCATAATAACCTCCGGCGAGATCATCGCCAAATATCCGGCAGAGTATGCTTCTGCTTTCTCGTATTGTAACACATTTTCCCTTTATTTGCAAGATTTTTCAGGCAGAATTTCCCGCTTCCGGCAGATGAATCAGACCACAGCGGAAAAGTTCTCGAAAAATTGAGAAAAGCTCTTGCAAACATTGCAATCTTGTTCTATAATGTATAGTAGAGAAATTTGGATTTCTGATTTTTATGGAGGTTTCCTTACTATGACCAACAACAAGTACGTTCTGTCCTGGATCGACGAGATGGCCGCCATGACGCAGCCCGACAAAATCGTCTGGATCGACGGCACCGAAGAACAGGCAGAGGCACTCCGCGCAGAAGCTTGCTCCACCGGCGAGCTCATCAAACTGAATGAAGAACTGCTCCCCAACTGCTATCTGCACCGCACGGCTGTCAACGACGTCGCGCGCGTTGAGGGCAGAACCTTTATCTGCACGCCGACCAAGGAAGAGGCCGGCAACATCAACAACTGGGTCGAGCCCGGTGAGATGTACGCGAAACTGAAGAAGCTCTATACCGGCGCCATGAAGGGCAAGACGATGTACGTCATTCCCTACTCCATGGGTGTTGTCGGTTCCGACTTTGCAAAAATCGGCATCGAGCTGACCGACTCTATCTACGTCGTTCTGAACATGCTCATCATGACCCGTGTCGGCAAGAACGTCATCGACGCTCTCGGTGATTCTCCCGACTACATCAAGGGTCTGCACGCCGTTGCCGACTGCGACGCCGACAACAGATACATCACCCACTTCCCGCAGGACAACACGATCATGTCCGTCAACTCCGGTTACGGCGGAAACGTCCTGCTCGGCAAGAAGTGCTTCGCGCTCCGCATCGCCTCCTATCTCGGCCGCAAAGAGGGCTGGATGGCTGAGCACATGCTCATCCTCGGCCTGCAGTATCCGTGCGGTGAGATCAAGTATATCACCGCTGCGTTCCCGTCTGCCTGCGGCAAGACCAACCTCGCCATGCTGATCCCGCCGGAATTCTTCCGCAAGAAGGGCTACAAGGTCTGGACGGTCGGCGACGACATCGCGTGGCTCCGTGTCAACAAGGAAGACGGCAAGCTTTACGCCGTCAACCCGGAGAACGGCTTCTTCGGCGTGGCTCCCGGCACGAACGACAAGTCCAACCCGAACGCGCTCGCTACGACCAAGCGCGACACGATCTTCACGAACGTCTGCTACAACGCCAAAGAGAACACCGTTTGGTGGGAAGGTCTCGACAACAACCCGCCGAAGCCCGAAGACGGCGCCGTCAACTGGAAGGGCGAGCCGTGGGATTACCGCACCTACAACAAGGCCGACAAGATCAACACCTCCGGTGCTCATCCGAACTCCCGCTTCACCGCTTCCGCGAAGAACTGCCCGTGCCTCTCTTCTGAGTTCAACACGCTGAAGGGCGTTCCGGTCTCCGCGATCATCTTCGGCGGCCGCAGAGCCAAGACTGCTCCGCTGGTGTACCAGTCTTTCGGCTGGCAGCACGGCACGTTCGTCGGCTCCATCATGGCATCCGAGACGACCGCAGCCGCTTCCGGTGCGATCGGCGTTGTCCGCCGCGATCCGATGGCTATGCGTCCGTTCGTCGGCTACAACATGGGCGACTACTGGCAGCATTGGCTTGACATGGGCAAGAAGATCCCGAACCCGCCGAAGATCTTCCACGTCAACTGGTTCCGCACAGACGACAACGGCAACTTCATCTGGCCGGGCTTCGGCGACAACATGAGAGTCCTGCTCTGGATCCTCGATCGCTGCGAAGACAAGGTGGACGCTGTTGAGACGCCTATCGGCTATGTCCCGAAGGCAGAGGACATCAACATCGAAGGGCTCGACGGTATCGACCTCGAAACGATCCGCGGTCTGCTCTCGATCGAGACGGCTTCCTGGAAGGAAGACATTCTCAACATTCTCGCCTTCTACAACCAGGTCGGCAGCCACGTGCCGCAGGAGATGTACGAAGAGCTTGCAGCTCTCGCCGCTCGCCTCGGCTGAATTGCATAACAATAAAACCGTCCGGAGTGATCCGGGCGGTTTTTGTTTTCCCGTGAGAAAGAAAAAGCACGGCAGGTTTCTCTGCCGTGCTTTCGTTTTAATCCAGCTCTTTGAGTCCGGTGTAAAGTTCGTAATAGCGCCCTTTCATTTCAAGCAGCTGGTCGTGGTTGCCGCGCTCGATGATCTCGCCGTGTTCGAGCACCATGATCGCATCCGCGTTGCGGACGGTCGAGAGCCGGTGCGCGATGACGAACGTCGTGCGGTTCTGCATCAGCCGTGCAAGGCCGTGCTCGATGTGACGCTCCGTTCTCGTATCGACGGAGGACGTTGCCTCGTCGAGAACGAGGATCGGCGCTTTCGAGATCGCCGCGCGGGCGATGTTGAGCAGCTGGCGCTGGCCCTGCGAGAGGTTGGCGCCGTCGCCCTCAAGAACGGTATCGTAGCCGTCGGAGAGGCGCATGATGAAGCTGTGCGCGCTGGCGGTCTTTGCCGCCGCAATAACTTCCTCGTCGGTCGCGTCGAGACGTCCGTAGCGGATATTCTCGCGGACGGTACCGGTGAAGAGGTGCGTATCCTGCAGAACGACCGCGATATTGCGGCGGAGCTCTTCACGCTTCATGTCGCGGATATCGACGCCGTCGATCGTGATCTTGCCGGCATCTACATCGTAGAAGCGGTTGACAAGGTTCATGACGGTCGTCTTCCCCGCGCCGGTCGAGCCGACGAACGCGATCTTCTGGCCCGGATG
>JAKSPV010000123.1 GCA_024404475.1 Clostridia bacterium
TACTGCCCGGTGTAGGAGGCGTCGACTTTGGCGACGTCTTCGGGGGTGCCGGTCGCGATCACGGTGCCGCCGCCGTCGCCGCCCTCGGGACCGAGGTCGATCAGCCAGTCCGCCGTCTTGATGACGTCGAGGTTGTGCTCGATCACGATCACGGAGTTGCCCGCGTCCACGAGCCGGTTCAGCACCTCGATCAGCTTTTCGACGTCCGCGGAGTGCAGGCCGGGCGTCGGCTCGTCGAGGATATAGACGGTCTTGCCTGTCGAGCGCTTGGAGAGCTCCGTCGCGAGCTTGACGCGCTGCGCCTCGCCGCCGGAGAGCGTCGTCGCCGGCTGACCGAGCTTCACATAGCCGAGCCCCACGTCCACCAGCGTTTTCAGCCGGTTGTAGATCCGCGGCACGTCCGCGAAGAAGACCGCCGCCTCGTCCGCCGTCATTTCAAGCACGTCGTAAATGTTCTTGTCCTTGTATTTCACTTCCAGCGTGTCGCGGTTGTACCGCCGCCCGCGGCAGACGTCGCAGGTCACGTATACGTCCGGGAGGAAGTGCATCTCGATCTTCTTGACGCCGTCGCCCTCGCACGCCTCGCAGCGCCCGCCCTTGACGTTGAACGAGAACCGCCCCGCGTCGTAGCCGCGCAGCTTCGCGCCCGGCGTCCGTGCGAAGAGCGCGCGGATGTCCGTGAAGAGCCCCGTGTACGTCGCCGGGTTCGAGCTCGGCATCCGCCCGATCGGACTCTGGTCGATGTCGATCACCTTGTCCGCAAACTCGAGTCCCTCGACGCGGTCGTGCTTGCCCGGCCACGTCACCGCGCCGTTCAGCTCCGCCGCGAGCACGTTTTTGAGGATCGAATTGACAAGCGACGACTTGCCCGAGCCGGAAACGCCGGTCACGCCGACGAGACAGCCGAGCGGGAACTCGACCGTGATGTTTTTGAGGTTGTTCTCCCGCGCGCCGACGACACGGAGACAATGCCCGTTGCCCGGTCTGCGCGTTTCGGGTACGGCGATCTTCCGCCGCCCCGCGAGGAAATCGCCGGTGACGGAGCCGGGCGTCGCTTTGATCTCGTCCGGCGTGCCCGCCGCGACGATCCGACCGCCCATGGCACCCGCGCCGGGGCCGACGTCGATGATATAGTCCGCCGCTTCCATCGTTTCCTCGTCGTGCTCGACGACGAGGACCGAATTGCCGAGGTCGCGGAGCTTTTTCAGTGTGGCGATCAGCTTCGTGTTGTCCCGCTGGTGCAGGCCGATCGAGGGTTCGTCGAGGATATACAAAACGCCGACGAGCGACGAGCCGATCTGCGTGGCGAGCCGGATGCGCTGCGCCTCGCCGCCGGAGAGCGTCCCCGCGCTGCGCGCGAGCGTCAGATAATCGAGCCCTACGCTGATGAGGAAGCTGAGGCGGCTTTTGACTTCTTTGAGGATCTCCCGTGCGATCGTCGCCTCCATCTCGGAGAGGTGCAAGCCCTCCGCGAACGCGAGCGCGTCGCGGATCGAGAGCCGGCAGAACTCGTCGATGTTCTTGCCGCCGACCGTCACGGACAGGATACTGTCGCTGAGGCGGCTGCCGCGGCAGACCTTGCAGTCGGCGACCTCCATGAACTGCTCGTAGTAGTCGCGCTCGAAGCCGTTCATCTCGGTGCGCTGGTTGATGATGTGGAGGACGCCCGTCCACGGCACCATCTGCCGCCGGCCGTCGCCGCCGAAATAGCGCACGATGTCGTAGCGGCGCTCGCCGGTACCGTGAAGCAGCGCGTCCATCGCCTCGGGCGGATAGTCCCGGAGCGGGGTATCGAGCGTCACGCCGAACGGCGCCAAAACTGCGGCAAGAAGCGGTCCCGTCCACGAGTCTTCGGTCATGGACTTGAAGCCGTTGACGGCGATGCCGCCGTCTTTGAGGGATAATTCCTTATGCGGCATGATCTTCGGGACGGAGACGCTGCGCGTCACGCCGAGGCCGGCGCACGCCGGGCACGCCCCGAAGGGATTATTGAACGAGAATGCGCGGGGCTCGAGTTCGCCGAAGCTGATGCCGTGCTCCTCGCAGGCGTAGTTCGTCGAGAAGGCAAGCTCCTGCCCGTCGCCCTCGCGGGGCACAGTCACGATCAGGACGGAGCCGCCGCTCTCGCGGAGCGCCGTTTCCACACTGTCGGAGAGCCGGACGCGGAGATCGCTCTTCATCACGAGCCGGTCAACGATCAGCTCGATCGAGTGCTTCTGGTTTTTGTCGAGTTCGATCGTCTCGGAGAGGTCGTACGTGATCCCGTCGACGCGGACGCGGACGTAGCCGTCCTTTTTCGCGTCAGCGAGGACTTTTTCGTGGCGGCCTTTCTTCTGCCGGACGACCGGGGAGAGCACGAGGAACCGCTCACCCTCGGGGAGCGCCATGATCCGATCGAGGATCTGATCGACGGACTGCTGCCGGATCTCCTTGCCGCAGACGGGGCAATGGGGCACGCCGATGCGTGCGTAGAGCAGGCGGAGGTAGTCGTAGATCTCGGTGACGGTGCCGACGGTGGAACGCGGGTTCTTCGAGGTGGTCTTCTGGTCGATCGAGATTGCGGGCGAGAGCCCCTCGATGGAGTCGATGTCGGGCTTGTCGAGCTGCCCGAGGAACATCCGGGCATAGGAAGAAAGGGACTCGACGAAGCGTCGGTGTCCCTCGGCGTAGATCGTGTCGAAGGCAAGCGAGGACTTGCCGGAGCCGGACGGGCCCGTAAAGATGACGAGCTTGTCGCGCGGCACGGTGACGTCGATATTTTTGAGGTTGTGCACCCGCGCACCGCGGATGCGAAGATCGGCAGGCATCTCGATCGCTCCTTTCCATGGAAATGCCGGGAAGAAAAAGGCGGCTCCTGAGCCGCCCTTTTTTGCATTGTTTTCAGTACAGCGGGTACTTTTCGCAGATCGCGGTGACGCGGGCGCGGATCTCGTCCTTCTTCGTGTCGAACTCGGCAGCGGTGAGGCGGATCAGCTCAGCGAGCTCGACCATGTCCTCTTCGACGAGGCCGCGGCTCGTGACAGCCGGCGTGCCGATGCGGACGCCGCTCGTGACGAACGGCTTCTCGGGGTCGCCGGGGATCGCGTTCTTGTTGACCGTGATGTACACTTCGTCGAGACGATGCTCGAACTCCTTGCCCGTCAGGTGGAACGGACGGAGGTCAACGAGCATGAGGTGGTTGTCCGTGCCGCCGGAAACGAGGTCGAAGCCGCCGGCGAGCAGGCCCTTCGCGAGAGTCTGCGCGTTCTTGACGATCTGCTCCTGATATGCCTTGAACGAGGGTTTCAGCGCCTCGCCGAAGGCGACGGCTTTCGCCGCGATGACGTGCATGAGCGGGCCGCCCTGCGTGCCCGGGAAGATCGCCTTGCTGATCTTCTTCGCGAGTTCTTCGTCGTTCGTCCGGATCCTGCCGCCGCGCGGGCCGCGGAGCGTCTTA
>JAKSPV010000124.1 GCA_024404475.1 Clostridia bacterium
GAAACCTGCTGAGAAGCCCGCGGAAAAGCCGGCAGCTCCGGCAGTTCCCGCCGCCAGACCGCAGCAGCCGCAGGCACAGCAGCCGCGCCAGTACAAGATCCCGGCCGGCGCGCAGACGCGCCCGGCAGGTCAGCCGCAGATGCGTCCGCAGGGACAGCGTCCGGCAGGTCAGCCCGGTCAGCAGATGCGTCCGCAGGGACAGCGTCCCGCAAACGGCACGCCCGCGCAGAATCTCCGCTTCCAGAACGGCCCGCGCCCGCAGGGACAGAATCCGAATTTCCAGCCGAGACCGCAGGGCACCGCTCCGGCAGGCCGCACCGGCATCCCGGCCGGTCAGCAGCCGAGAACGCAGCAGCCGCAGCGTCCGCTGACGCCGCGCGCAGGCGTTGTCCAGCCGCAGCGTCCGAACAACCAGTTCGCCGACCGCGACTTCTTCGCCGACGGCGCCGCCGCACGGCAGAAGGCCAAGACGCAGACGCCGCAGTCCGAGCGCAAGCGTACCGGCACGACGCGCGTCGTCGACACCAGAACGACGAACGTCGACCTCTCCAAGTACGATGATAAGCTGAGTGCCTACTACGGCGATGACCGCTCCTCCTCCTCGACGCGCCAGAAGCTGACGAAGCAGAACACCCGCGACGTCCGCTCCGCGAAGAGCCGCGACAAGGAACGCTTCGCCATGGATAAGCTCAAGAAGCAGAACGAGGAAAAGAAAAAGGTCCAGCTCAAGGTCTCCATCCCCGACGAGATCTCCGTCGGCGAGCTGGCAAGCCGCCTGAAAGTGACCGCCGGCGAGGTGGTCAAACGCCTCATGCTGATGGGCGTCATGGCGAGCGTCAACCAGATCATCGACTTCGACACTGCCTACCTCGTCGCCGACGAGCTCGGCGCGAAGATCACCCGCGAGGTCACCGTCACCATCGAGGATAAACTGTTCACCGAGAACGCCGAACTGGACGCCGAAGAAAACCTCCAGCCGCGCGCGCCCGTCGTGTGCGTCATGGGCCACGTTGACCACGGCAAGACCTCGATCCTCGACGCGATCCGTCACACCCGCGTCACCGCAGGCGAAGCCGGCGGCATCACGCAGGCGATCGGCGCTTACCGCGTCAACGTCCACGGCCGTGACATCACGTTCCTCGACACGCCCGGTCACGAGGCGTTCACCGCCATGCGCGCCCGCGGCGCGATGGCGACCGATATCGCGATCCTCGTCGTCGCGGCGGACGACGGCATCATGCCGCAGACCGTCGAGGCGATCAACCACGCGAAAGCAGCCGGCGTTGACATCATCGTCGCCATCAACAAGATGGATAAGCCGACCGCCAACCCCGACGCCGTCAAGACAGAGCTGACGAGCTACGACCTCGTGCCCGAGGAATGGGGCGGCGACGTCATGTGCGTCCCCGTGTCCGCGCTCACCGGCATGGGCATTGAAGACCTGCTTGAATCCGTCCTGCTCATCGCAGACGTCAAGGAATACAAGGCCAACCCGAACCGCAGAGCCAAGGGCGTCATCATCGAGGCGCGTCTTGACAAGGGCCGCGGCCCCGTTGCCACCGTGCTCGTGCAGAGCGGTACGCTCCACGACGGCGACATCGTGATCGCCGGCACCGCCGTCGGCCGTGTCCGCGCGATGCTGAACGAGAACGGCGAGAAGATGACCGAAGCCGGCCCGTCCGTGCCGGTCGAGATCACCGGTCTTGCCGAAGTGCCGGAGGCAGGCGACGAGTTCAACTCCGTCGAAGACGAACGCATGGCACGCGAGCTCGCCGACCAGCGCCGCACGAAGGCAAAGGAAGCCGAGTTCAAGGCCAACTCCGCCGTCAGTCTCGACGATCTGTTCGCGCAGATCAGCGCGGGCGTCAAGGAACTGAACATCATCGTCAAGGCAGACGTCGGCGGCTCCGCCGAGGCCGTCAAGTCCTCGCTCGAAAAGATCACCTCCGACGAGGTCAAGGTCCGCGTGATCCACTCCTCCGTCGGCGGCATCACCGAGAGCGACGTTATGCTCGCCGCAGCGTCGAACGCGATCATCGTCGGCTTCAACGTGCGCCCGGACAAGAGCGCGCTTGACTCCGCCGAGCGCCAGAACGTCGAGATCCGCACCTACCGCATCATCTACGAGTGCATCGAAGAGATCACCGCCGCCATGAAGGGCATGCTCGCGCCGAAGTTCCGCGAGAACCTGCTCGGCCACGCCGAGGTGCGCCAGACGATCCACGTGCCGAACGTCGGTACGATCGCCGGCTCGTATATCCAGGACGGCAAGGTCACGAGAACGTCTATGATCCGTATCGTCCGCGACGGCGTCGTGATCTTCGAGGACAAGATCTCCTCGCTCCGCCGCTTCAAGGACGACGTCAAGGAAGTCCTCGAGGGCTACGAGTGCGGTATCGGCCTCGAAAAGTACGGCGATATCCACGTCGGCGATATCCTCGAAGCCTACGTCATGGAAGAAATCAAAGCGTGAGGGGACGACGTGGGGCGCCTTTTGAAAAAGGCGCCCCTGCACCCCGAAAAACCCGGACTATTTCCGCATCACCAATACAGAAAAGCCAAACCCGTTGAGGTTTGGCTTTTTACTTTCTATATTGGTACAGCAGGAAAATGTTTAAGGTTTTCGGGGTGTGGGGGACTTTGCAAAGTCCCCCACGTCATCCTCCCTACCCCAGCGTGGCTTCGCCGCTGCCGGAGATCGGGATCACGTCGCCGAGATAAGTCGGCGCCGGCTGAAAGACCGTGTAAAGAAAATCCTTTGTCCGTGCCGCCGCTTCGCGGAGGTCGCGGATCACCTGCCCGCGGTACGTCCGGATGTCCGCCGAAACGCCCTCTGCTTCGAGCCCGAGCGCGTTTGCCACATATAAAGCCCGGTAAAGGTGATACGACTGCGTGACGATCACGATCCGCCGGCAGGCGAATACGTCCCGCGCGCGGTACATACTCTCGTACGTCGAGAACCCCGCGTGATCCATAAAGATGTCCTCCGACGGAACGCCGCGGTCCAGCGCGTACTGCCGCATCACGTTCACCTCGTCGTAGTCCACCCTGCCGTGATCGCCGCTCATCAGCAGCTTCGGCGCGACGCCCGCCTTGTAGAGCGCGATCCCCGTCTCGAGCCGGTCCGTCAGCATGTCGCTCGGCGTCCCGTCGTTATGTACGCCCGCACCGAGCACGAGGATGCAGTCCCATTTCCCACCCGCGAGCGTCTCCGCGCCTTTTTCCGCGTCCGGCGCGATGTGCGGCGCACCGCGAAGCAGCATCACGAGATTAACGCCGCCGACAAAAATCCCCGCGGCAAGCGCCACGGCAAGCACGCAAAGCAGTACCCGCCGGAATATCTTCTGCCGACGCGACAGTTCTTTTTTCATTCGCCGCACCTCTCTTTC
>JAKSPV010000125.1 GCA_024404475.1 Clostridia bacterium
CGTCGCCGACTGCGAGTTTTTCGGACGGATGACGGACAAAGTTGTCGGAAATCTCCGATACGTGGACGAGGCCGTCCTGGTGCACGCCGATATCGACGAACGCGCCGAAGTCGATAACGTTCCGCACCGTGCCGGTCATGACCATACCGGGTTCGAGGTCTTTGAGTTCGAGCACGCGCTCACGGAGCTGCGGCGGCGTGAAGGAATCGCGGAGGTCGCGTCCTGGTTTCTCGAGCTCGCCGATGATGTCGGCCAGCGTCGGCTCGCCGACGCCGAGTTCTGCCGCGAGTTTTTTGAGTCCGTAGATCGTGACCTTGGCACGGAGGCCGCCCATTTTCAGCCCGCGCACATCCTCTTCGGTGTACCCGAACTTTTTGAGCAGCGCCGTAGCGACGGCATACGATTCCGGATGCACCCCCGTGTTGTCGAGGATCTCGTCGGCGCCCGGCACGCGGAGGAAGCCGGCGCACTGCTGGTACGCCCGGTCGCCGATGCGCGGCACCTTGAGAAGCTGTGCGCGGCTCTCAAAAGCGCCGTGTTCCTCGCGGTATTTGACGATGTTCTTCGCCGCGGCCATGTTGATGCCGGCGACGTAGGAGAGCAGCGAGTACGACGCGGTGTTGAGGTCGACGCCGACGCTGTTGACCGCGTCTTCGACGACACCGCCGAGCGCCTCTTCGAGCCGCGCCTGCTTCATGTCGTGCTGGTACTGTCCGACACCGATCGCCTTCGGCTCGATCTTGACGAGTTCGGCGAGCGGGTCCTGCAGCCGGCGCGCGATGGAAACGGCGGAGCGCTGCGTCACGTCGAAGTCCGGGAACTCCTCGGCGCCGAGTTTCGACGCGGAGTAGACCGAGGCGCCCGCCTCGCTGACGATGATGTATTTGGCTTTGAGGTCGAGTTCTTTGATCGTTTCCGCGATAAACATCTCGCTTTCCGCGGAGGCGGTGCCGTTGCCGATCGCCACGACGTCCACGCCGTAGCGCTTGCAGAGCCGTCCGACGACGGCGCGGCTCTCGGCGATCTTCTCGTGCGGCTTCGTCGGGTAGATCACCGCGGTGTCGATCACGCGCCCCGTTGCGTCCACGACAGCGAGCTTGCAGCCCGTGCGGTACCCGGGGTCATAGCCGAGGACAGTCTTGCCTTTCAGCGGCGCCTGGAGCAGCAGATGTTTGAGGTTGTCGGAGAACAGCGCGATCGCGCTCTCGCCCGCCGCGTCGGTCAGGGTGTTCCGGATCTCGGTCTCGATCGAGGGCGCGATCAGCCGGTCGTAGCCGTCGCAGACGGCGGCGGAAACGTACGGAAACGCGGGGCTCTTGTAGTTCGTAATGACGGCGGCAAACAGGTCGTTCAGCACCATGTCGTTCGGCACGGCGATGCTGACGCGGAGAACTTCCTCCTTCTCGCCGCGGTTGATCGCGAGCACACGGTGCGACGGGATCGTTTTCAGCCGCTCGGTGTATTCGTAATACTGCTCGTAAACGGGACCGTCCTTCAACTTTGCGGACGAGATCGAGCCGTACTCCATCGTGAGTGCGCGGATGCGCTTGCGGCATTCCGCGTCGTCGGAGACGTTCTCGGCGATGATGTCGGACGCACCCGCAAGCGCTTCCTCGGCTGTTTTGACGCCTTTTTCCTCATCTACATATGCTTCGGCGAGCGTCGGGATCGGCGCGTCGTAGGCAGCGCGCTGCTCCATGAGGAGAAGCGCGAGCGGCTCGAGGCCTCTCTCCCGCGCGACGGAAGCGCGCGTCTTGCGCTTCGGGCGGAACGGGCGGTAGATATCGTCCACTTCCGTCACGGTCACGGCGCGGTCGATCGCCGCTTCGATCTCGGGCGTCAGCTTCTCCTGCGCCGCGATCAGCGAGCGGACCTCCTCCTTGCGCTCTTCGAGGTTCCGGAGGTAGTTCAGCCGGTCTTCCAGTTTGCGGAGCACCTCGTCGTTCAGCCCGCCCGTCACTTCCTTGCGGTAACGGGAGATGAACGGCACGGTGTTGCCGTCGTCGAGCAGTTTGATCGCCGCTTCGATCTGCGTCGATTTGACGCCGAGTTCTTTCGTCAGTATCGCGAGAATGTCCATATATGTAATCTTCCTTTCTTATTCTCTCGTCTGTGCGGCGGCGAGCGCGCGGAGCGCGCCGATCTCCCCGTCCGTCAGCGCCCGACATTCGCCGGGTGCAAGATTTTCGTCGAGCACGAGCGTCCCGAAACGTTTCCGTCGGAGATACGTGATCTCCGAGCCGACCGCGTGGAGCATCCGCTTGATCTGGTGGAATTTTCCCTCCGTCAGCGTGATTGTGCCGGAAAGGCCGTCCGCTTCTCGCGAGACGGCGGCGGGCTTCGTCATTTCCCCGTCGAGGAGAATGCCCCGCTCCAGCGTCTCTGCCATCGCTTCTGTCAGCGGCGGATCGCAGCGGAAGAAGTAGACCTTTTCCGCGTGGTGGCGCGGCGAGAGCAGCTCGTGCGCGAGCGCGCCGTCGTCGGTGATGAGAAGCAGTCCCTCGGTATCCACGTCCAGCCGCCCGCAGGGGAACATGTCGTGCCGCGCGAGCTCCGGCGGGATGAGATGCATGACGGAACGCTCGTCGGGATCGGTCGTCGAGACCGTGCCTCTTGGCTTGTGAAGCATGACGTAGTGGAACGCCTGCCAGCCGACCGGCGCCCCGCGCAGCGTCACCGCCGCCGCGTTCTCGTCGATGTGCGTCTCCGGTTTCCGGACGACACTGCCGCCTACCGTGACCGCACCCCCGCGAATGGCGCGCGCACTTTCGGTACGCGTCATCCCCGTCGCGTCCGCGAGATATTTGTCGAGCCGCATGGGTGTTGCCTCCTCACGTCAGAATGATCCAGAGCAGCCGCGTCAGAAATGCGGCGGCGGGCGTGAATGCCACGAGCCCCGCCAGAAATCCGACAAGAAAACGAACGGTGTTCTCTTTCATGAGATGCCTCCGCTTTTTTGCCGGTAGTATGGGATATTGTATCATAAATTATTCCTTTTGTAAACGGCAGACACGGGTATTCTTTTCCGTATGGTGTAAAAATTTTTGGAAAAACTATTGACAAGCGTTCCGGGCTCTGCTATAATAAGTCCCGCAAAAAGCGATTGCGGAATTGTGTAACGGCAGCACGACAGACTCTGACTCTGTTTGTTGGGGTTCGAATCCCTATTCCGCAGCCAAAAAGAAAAAGCCACCTGACGGTGGCTTTTCTTTTTGCAAAACAGGGATTCGAACGGGTCGGTAGTGAATGGACTGCCGGTGGCAGTCCAGAGCCGACCCTGACCGAGCCCGCAGGCGAGAACGAATCCCTCCCTGTCCGCCAAAAAGGAAAAGTCGCATACGCGGCTTTTTCTTTTAGACAATCGAGGGGATTCGAACGGG
>JAKSPV010000126.1 GCA_024404475.1 Clostridia bacterium
GTTGTCGGGATATTTCTCGGCAATGGCGGCGACGGCCTCGAACATCGAGCCGTCAAAATAGTCCAGATGCAGCGGAACGCCGCCCATGTGGTCAGCCCACGGTGTCTTTGCGGTAATCTCGCTCATCAGTATTCGACCTCCTCGGAGAGCGGCTTTTCAAGCAGCTCGGGGTTTTCAAGCAGTGTGCGGAGCAGCCGTACAGTCTTGGAATAGTAGTAGCCGTCTGCGATGCGTTCGTCCACGGTCAGGCCGAGGTCGATGCTGAGCCGCATGTCAAAGGTGCCGTCCTCGTTCGGGAACGGACGCTTCTTCATCTCGCCGATCGCGCAGAACACGGAGTTCGTGCCCCAGTTCGTCAGATGATGATAGCCGGAGTGGAGCTTGATCGAGCCGAGGTTCGTCAGAACGACGGAGGAGTAATACGGATCGGTCGCCACCATGCTCTTCGGCACCCAGCCGTGTCTGTCCATGATCCGCATGAACCACACGACGAAGCGCACGACAAAGCGCGGGAGCTTCGAGACGATGTCCATGCTCTCGGTCGATGCGTCCTTCGCGTCGCTGCGGCAGTACGAAACGATCTTATAGATCTGCTCGTGGATCGTGTCGAGCGTGTCTTCGGGCTTCGAGTGGATAAACGCGAGCGCCTCGGCGCCGTGATCTGCCATGAGCTTCTTCACGACGAAAGAGGCGGAGACTTCGTTCCGCTGGTACATGTTTTTGTTGGCGATGAAACGGTTCATCTTCGGACGGAGCGTGATCGTTTTCAGCATCGCCGTCACGACGAGCTGGAAAATGTTGTACTTGTACTTGGGATTCTCCGCATTGCGGCGCTCGAGATACGCCGCGGCGTTCGTAAGGTCGATTGTCTCGGAGATGAACGCCTCGTTGTCGCAGCGGTTGGGATAGAGATGCGGCATGATGATGTGCATCGAATCAAGATCGCGGAGCAGGGTACCGTCCCGTCTGTCACCGAATTTCTTGCCCATATCGGTCTCCTCGTTTCTGTGCGCTTGGCGCACGTTTTTAGGATACTCTTCCATTCAGTATATCACATTTTTCGCCGGCCGCACCGTTTTTTGCAAAAAATGTCGAAAAGTTTGTAAAAACATACGGTGAGAACGTCAAAATCATCATAGCAGGATATCGTCCCATTGTCAACAGGCCGCAATTTTCCGGCCGCGGCAGAAAAATCCCGAAACCCCTTGCGGAAAACGAAGGTTTTGGATATAATAGACGCGATAAACAATTTGAAGGAGCCGACCATGGCTACAAGAACAGAAGAAGAAATTAATCGCCGGAGAACCTTTGCGATCATTTCGCACCCGGACGCCGGTAAAACGACGCTGACGGAAAAACTGCTCCTTTACGGAGGAGCGATCCAGTCCGCCGGCTCCGTCAAGGGCAAACAGACGGACAAGCACGCCGTCTCCGACTGGATGGAACTCGAGAAGAAGCGCGGTATCTCCGTCACCTCTTCGGTCATGCAGTTCGAGTACGAGGGCTACTGCATCAATATCCTCGACACACCCGGGCATCAGGACTTCTCGGAGGATACTTACCGTACGCTGATGGCGGCGGATTCCGCCGTCATGGTCATCGACGCGGCGAAGGGCATCGAGCCGCAGACGCGCAAACTGTTCAAGGTCTGCGCGATGCGCGGCATCCCGATCTTTACTTTCATCAACAAACTCGACCACGAGGCGCGCGATCCGTTCGACCTGCTCGACGAGCTCGAAACCGAATTCGGCATCCGCACTTACGCGATGAACTGGCCGATCAGCTGCGGCATCTCGTTCAAGGGCGTTTATGACCGGCAGAAGCACTGCATTCTGACGTTCGCCAGCTCTCACGCCGGCCGCAGCCGCATCGAGGCGATCGAGTGCGACATCGGCGACACCGAAAAACTCGATGAGCTGATCGGCGAAGACCTCCGCGAGACGCTGACAGAGCAGGTCGAACTGCTCGACGGCGCCGGCTTCGATTTCAACCTCGACGACGTCAAGTGCGGCAAACTCAGCCCCGTGTTCTTCGGCTCCGCGCTGAACAACTTCGGCGTCGAGACGTTCCTCGAAAACTTTCTCAAGATGACGCAGCCGCCGCTCGCCCGCGAGTCCGAAGGCACGACGGTCGATCCGTTCTCGGATAAGTTTTCGGCGTTTGTCTTCAAGATCCAGGCGAACATGAACAAGGCGCACCGCGACCGCATCACGTTCCTCCGCATCTGCTCCGGCAAGTTCGAACGGGGCAAGGAGTATCTCCACGTGCAGTCCGCAAAGACGATGCGTCTCTCGCAGCCGCAGCAGATGATGGCGCAGGAACGCGAGGTCATCGACGAGGCATACGCCGGCGACATCATCGGCGTTTTCGATCCCGGTATCTTTTCGATCGGCGACACGGTTTGTGATGCTTCGATGCCCGTCCGCTATTCCGGCATCCCGACGTTCACGCCGGAGCATTTCGCCGTCGTCGAGCAGGTCGATTCGATGAAGCGCAAGCAGTTCTCCAAAGGCATCACGCAGTTCGCACAGGAAGGCGCGATCCAGATCTTTTTCCTGCCGGAAAGCGGCATGGAACGCGTGATCGTCGGCGTCGTCGGCATGCTGCAATACGACGTGCTCGAATTCCGTATGGAATCGGAGTACGGCGTCAAATACCTCAAAACCGATATGCCGCACGAGATCATCAAACGCCTCGCCGACCAGTCGCTCGACGTCAAAACACTGAAACTGTCCGAGGACACCCGCTGGGTGCAGGACGTGCGCGGCACAAACTATCTGATCTTCGACGGGCAGTGGAGCGTCCGCTGGGCGCTCGACAAGAACCCCGGCCTCATCCTGCTTGACTTCGACCAGAAAAACGAAACGGAACAGTAACCACGCAAAAAGAGCCGCACGGCTCTTTTTGACATCTGCATAAAACAAGATAACAGACAAAAGACGAAAACCGAAAGGAGGGAACCCGCATGAAACAGCTCGTCCTCGGCATCCTCGCACATGTTGACGCCGGCAAAACGACGCTGTCCGAAACGCTGCTTTACCGCACCGGCGTCATCCGCCGCCGCGGCAGGGTGGATCACGGCGATTCCTTCCTTGACACGAGCGGCGAGGAACGCGCCCGCGGCATCACGATCTTTTCAAAAGAGGCGCGATTTACAACCGGCGAGACATCTTTCACGCTTCTCGATACCCCCGGCCACGTCGATTTCTCCGCGGAAACGGAGCGCACGCTCCGCGTGCTCGATTACGCGATCCTCGTCGTGAGCGCGACCGACGGCGTTCAGCTCCATACCGAAACGCTCTGGCGATTGCTCCGACGCCGCTCGATCCCGACGTTCGTCTTCTTCAATAAGACCGACCTGCCCGGCAAAT
>JAKSPV010000127.1 GCA_024404475.1 Clostridia bacterium
TTCAGATGTTGTGTTCCTTGACGAACGCGCGGAAGTCCTCGAGGTTGCGGCGGAGCAGCGTCGGTGTGTCGAGCCCGTAGGGGCATTTCGAGGCGCATTTGCCGCAGCGGAGGCAGGACTCGATCTTCTCCATTTCTTCTTTCCACTGAGGCGTCGTGTAGCCGGCGACGGGTGCGCGGCGCAGCATCAGCGTCATCCGGGCGCAGTCGTTGATTTTGATCCCGGCAGGGCACGGCATACAGTACCCGCACCCGCGGCAGAAGTCTCCGGCGAGCGCCTTGCGGTCATCTTCGATCACGGCGCGAAGCTCGTCCGTGAGGCGCGGCGGATTCGTCTGGTACGCGAGAAATTCGGCAAGCTCCCGGTCACGCTGCACGCCCCAGAGCGGCAGGACGTTGTCGAACTGCGCGAGGAACGCATACGCCGCGGCGGAGTTCGTGATGAGCCCGCCGGAGAGCGCCTTCATGGCGAGGAAACCGACGTTCTGCTCTTTGGCGAGCCGGACGAGCGCAAGCTCCTTTTCGCCGGATAGGTAGCAGAAGGGGAACTGGATTGTGTCGTAAAGTCCGGAGCGGATCGCTTCCTCGGCGACGCCGAGCCGGTGGTTCGTCAGCCCGATGAAGCGGATCT
This sequence comes from Clostridia bacterium, assembly GCA_024404475.1. GTDB lineage: Bacteria > Bacillota > Clostridia > Oscillospirales > CAG-272 > JAKSPV01. Next base: position 631 of record JAKSPV010000127.1, read on the forward strand.
TGCCCGCTTTCTTTGCGTCAAGCATCGCCTCGTAAAGTCCCGAGCCGTCGCCCGGCCTCGGGCACACGGGCAGATTGTGGAACTGGTAGACGTCGATATAATCGGTCTTCATCGAGCGGAGACTCGTGTCGAGCTCTTCGTTGAACTGCGCGGCGCTCTGGCACATCGTTTTCGTCGAGAGGATGATTTTATCCCGGACGCCGGCGAGCGCAAGACCGATCTTTTCCTCGCTGTCGGTGTAGAAATGCGCCGTGTCAAACCACGTGATGCCGCCCTCATAGGCGGTACGGAGCAGACGGCAGGCGTCTGCCGCTGAAATGCGCTGGATCGGCAGGGCGCCGAAACCGTTTTTTGCCACCGTGATGCCGGTGCGTCCTAACGTGACAGTATCCATAAATGCCTCCCGAGGTTTCTTTTCTCCATTGTATCATCGTCGGAGACGTTTGTCGAGAGGCGACGTGAAAATTTCGGCGTCAGGCGTCGAAAACGGTTTCCGTGATCTTCGCGCAGCAGGGCGGGGAGTAGCGCCAGACGGCGATATGTTTCGTTTCGTTCGGATCGACGAAGTAGCGGATGCCGGCGGGCGGTACCTCGGGGTGCGTGTCGATCAGGACGAGCTTGATCTTCATGCGCTCCGGGATGATGCTTTTGATGTAGACGGAGCAGCCGGTGCCGGCCGAAACGTCCGGCTTCAGTTCGGCGAGCCCCGCGAGGTTCGGCGCGAGCTCGACGAAGATGCCGTACGGCTCGACAGAGCGGACGACGCCCGTGACCGTCTCGCCCGCATGGAAAAAGGCGGCGTTTTCCTCCCACGTGCCGAGCAGCTCGCGGAGCGACATGTAGATGCGGCCGGTGTCCGGCTCGATCGAGCGGACGACGGCATGTATGCGCTGCCCGACGGCGAGCCGGTCGCGTGGGTGCGAGATGCGGGAGACGGAGATCGCGTCCACCGTCAACAGCGAGACGATGCCGCAGCCGATATCGACGAACGCGCCGAACGGCTCAAGATGTGTCACGCGCGCGGGGATCACGTCGCCGGGACGGAGCGCCGAAAGGTAGGTATCGGCGCACTCCTTCTGCGCCGCGCGGCGCGAGAGCAGAACGCGCGGGGTGTCGCCCGATGCATCCACCGAGAGGATCTTGCAGGCGACCGGCTTGCCGACGCGCGTCAGGATCGCGATATCCTTGACTGGGGTGCCCGGCGCAGGCCATACGGCTTCCTCCCGCGGGATGATGCCGACCGCAGAGCCGAGATCGACCCGAAGCGACATATCCGCCGCGTCGCAGAGGACGGCGACGCCCTCGACCGTTGCGCCGGTCAGCATGGCTGCTTCCAGCGCCCGAAGCGAAGAGAGCCGGGCGCTGTTGCCCGGCGTGCCGATGAGTGCGCCCTCCGGCGCGAAATGTTTGTCCGTCATTTCCGGAAACCGTTCCTTTCTTCTGCCGCGGCACGTGCCGCCTTTTTCTGACGGTAGATTTCTATGCTTTCCCTCTGAAAAATATGCGGCAGGCACTTGCAAAACGCGCTGGAGGATGATAGAATATCTCCTGTGAGATGATAGGGCTGCGGCGGGGTCGCCGCGGCTTTTTGCCCCTCTGAAAGGAAGAATGTTTATGAAGAAAATCGTTTCCGTGCAGGACGTTTCCTGCTACGGCAAGTGCTCGCTGACGGTGGCGCTGCCGGTCGTGTCCGCAATGGGCGTCGAGACGGCGATCATCCCGACGGCGGTGCTTTCCACACACACGCAGTTTTCGCGCTTTACGTTCCGCGATCTTACCGATGAGATCGAGCCGATCGCGACGCATTGGAAGGAAGAAAAACTGCATTTCGATGCGCTTTACACCGGGTACCTCGGCTCCTCGCGGCAGATCTCGCTGATGCGCGACTTCTTCCGCGATTTCGGCGAGGGCACGCTCAAATTCGTCGATCCCGCGATGGGCGACGGCGGCAAGCTCTACGTCGGCTTCACGCCCGCGTTCGCACACGAGATGGCGACGCTGTGCGCCGTGGCGGACGTGATCGTGCCGAACGTGACCGAGGCCGCGTTCATGCTCGACGAGCCGTATCTCGACGACGGCGAGTACGACGAGGCGTATATCCAGAATTTGCTCCGGAAGCTCACCGCGCTCGGCGCGAAGATCGCGATCCTGACCGGCGTGACGTTCGACGGCAAAAAGATCGGTGCTTACGGTCTCGACAGCGAAAGCGGAGAGTTCTTCTCCTACTTCAACGACCGTGTGCCGGTGAAATTCCACGGCACGGGCGACGTATTCTCCTCGGCGTGCGTCGGCGCGCTGGTGAACGGCCTTTCGCTCGCGGATTCGATCGCGCTGGCGGCGGACTTCACGCGGGAGAGCATCGTCAAGACGCTCGCCGATCCCGACGGGGCGTCGTGGTACGGCGTCAACTTCGAGGAAGCGATCCCGATGCTGCTTGACCGGCTGAAAAAATAAAAAAACGGGCTCCGAGAGCCCGTTTTTCTTATTCCTTTTTGAGCAGCGCGGCCGCCGATCCGCCGACGAGGACAAGCAGCGCGACGGCGAGGAACGTGCCGAAGCCGTCGCCCGTCTGTGCGGGCGGGATGAGCTCGCCGGTGTCGTCCGGCTCCTCTGTCACGGGTGCATCCGTCATCGGCACGTCGGTCATGGGCTCATCCGTCATCGGCACGTCCGTCGTCGGCTCATCTGTCATCGGCGCGTCGGTCATGGGCTCATCTGTCATCGGTGCGTCGGTCA
>JAKSPV010000128.1 GCA_024404475.1 Clostridia bacterium
TTTGCGATGCTACGGTATTGGTTTTGAAATTACTTCCTTATCAACCCGTAGCGTCGGGTTGGCGTTTTTTTGTTTTACAATTGCGCGATGACCGTGTCCGCCGCACGGAGACAGTCGGTGCTGACGTCGAGCAGTTCATCGTAGAACTCTCTGGCGCCGCCGATGAGCCCGTCGGAAACGGCTTTCAGAAGCAGGCAGGGAACACGGTTGATCTCCGCGGCGAGAACGATGCCGGCGGATTCCATGTCGCACACGTCACCTCCGAACGTCTCGTGAAGAGAGCGCTTTTCGGCCTCGGTGCCGACGAATTTGTCACCGGAGCAGCAGGTGACGTGTTTGATGCCCGGAATGATCTCCGAGACCTTGGCGCTGAGCGACGCGTCTGTCGGAAGATAGATCGAATCGTGTCCCGCAACCTGACCGATCTTCAGATCCATGAATTCGGAGCAGTCGTATTTGTAATGCACGACGCGATCGACCACGCAGACCTTGCTCGTCTTCATTTCCGCCGTCAGCCCGCCGACCACACCGAAATTGACGATCAGATCGACTTTGCAGGCGGTGACGAGATACTGTACGCCGCAGGATGCGGCGATTTCGCCCATGCCGGCGTGAAGGATGAAAATATCGTTTTTCCCGCTCGTCGTCCGGAACAGCTCGAAACCGTCCGGAGAGGGAAGCCGTTCCGTCTCAGGGTAGTGGGCGAACACCGAATCCATCTCGATCGCCACAAGAAGTCCGATTCTCATAGATCCTCCTCAGTATTCGCTGATCGGCAGCGAGCGGTCGTCCTGTCCCTTTTTTATCGAACGGATGATCACATCGTAACTGTATTTGTCGTTGACCTTGACCGTTACGCGCTCGCCCGTCTTGTGACCGAGGATCGCCTGCCCGAGGGGGGATTCCTTGCTCACAAAGCCCCTGATCGCGTCCTGCCGGAGCGTCGTCACGAGCGTGATCGTGCGTGTCTCGTCGTCCTCTTCGATATAGAGCTCGACCGTATCGAAAAGGCCGATCTCGTCGTCAGCGGAAGAGCCGTCGATGACGACTGCCGTTTCGATCATGCTCTGCAGATATTCGATGCGTCCGTTGTTCTTGTTGAACTCCCGGCGCGCGGAATGGTATTCATCATTTTCGCTGAGGTCGCCGAGTTCCTTGGCGGCGCGGATCGTCTCCCGAAGCGCGGCACGGCGCGCGATGCGCTCGTCGATCTCTGCCTGCATCTTTTCGATATCGACCTTTGTCAGTTCGTCATGCATGGTCCTCATCCTCCGTTTGATCGCTTGTTTCGTTACAGTATTTTCCGCTTTCTGCCTGCGCTAACTCGTCGCAGCGTTCATTGTACGGGTGTCCGGCGTGTCCTTTCACCCATACGACATTGACACGGTGCTTCTCGCAGAGAACGAGCAGTTCTTCCCAAAGATCGGGGTTGAGTGCCGGCTTGCCGTCGGCCTTCTTCCAGCCCTTCGCACGCCACGACTTTGCCCAGCCCTCGGAGATCCCCTCGGAGACGTACCGGGAGTCGGTAGTCAGCGTGACCTCGCACGGCTCGCGCAGCGCGGAGAGTGCCCGGATGACGCCGGTCAGCTCCATGCGGTTGTTTGTCGTTTCCGGCTCGCCGCCGGACAGTTCACGTTCCACGCCGCGGTAGACGAGGATCGCGCCCCAGCCGCCGGGGCCCGGATTCTGACGGCAGGAACCGTCGGTGTAGATATCCACTTTTTTCATGCCGTCACCTCCGCTTAAATTTCTCGCCCTATTATACCCCAGTGTCGCCGTGTTGTCAAGCGTGAAAAACGCCGCTGTCCGACGCGGCTTCCGGCACATATACTGTCCTTGAGGATATGTGTCCTCACACGGCGCGGCGCCTTTCAAAGCCGCGTCCGTGACAACAGAAAGGCATGGTCAAGACAAAAGAAATGAACAAAGATATGGATACGAGAACGCCGCGTGACAGGATCACGGACGATTTTCTCCGCCGGATCGAAGCGGAGGAGTCGTCGCGTCTCGGCAAGGACGAAATTAAGCACCACCGTCCCGTTTCCGCGGCACTTCCGGAATACCGGCGTTCCGAGCGTGACGAGAGCGAGAAACGCCCCCGTCGGCATCTGGCGATGGTCTATTCACCTGAGCAGATGTTCGGCGACCTCTATGATACCGACGAGGCGTTCGTGCACGGGACGATCTTCCGCGGCCTCGATTTTCCGTTCTATCCGACGAAATGCAAAGAGAACGGAGGCACTTGCAGATGAAGCAGGACATGAGTGAAAGCCGCGCGATGCGCGAGATCCAAAAGGAAGCGTTTGCCGTTTACGAGGCGGCTCTCTATCTCGACGGTCACCCCGATGATCGCCGGGCGCTCCGGTACTACGCGGAACACGAGGCGCGACGCGCAGAGGCGGTCGCACATTATGAAAAGAAATACGGCCCGATGACGGTGTGCGGCGTCAGATCCGCCGACCGGTGGACGTGGGTTGACGATCCGTGGCCGTGGGAATACGACAGTACGGACGTTTCGGCGCTTTCCGGACAAAAACTCTGAAAGGAAGGCAAAACGATGTTTCTGTATGAAAGAAAACTCCAATACCCGGTGAAGATCAAGACGCCGAACGCACAGACGGCGAAGATTATCATCAGTCAGCTCGGCGGCCCGGACGGCGAAATGGGAGCCGCCAACCGTTATCTCCAACAGCGCTATTCGATGCCGTACCGCGAAGTTACCGGTATTCTGACCGACGTCGGCGTCGAGGAACTCGGCCACATCGAAATGGTCAGCGCGGTCCTTCATCAGCTGACGCGCAACCTCTCGATCGACGAGATCAAACGCGCCGGTTTCGACACCTATTTCGTCGATCACACGACGGGCGTTTATCCGCAGTCGGCGGCAGGCGTGCCGTTCGACATGAAGTACGTCGGTGTCAAGGGCGACGTCTTCGCCGATCTTTCCGAAGACCTCGCCGCCGAACAGAAGGCGAGAGTGACCTATGACAATATTCTCCGCCTTATCGACGATCCCGACGTCTGCGACGTGATCCGCTTCCTCCGTGAGCGCGAGCTCGTTCACTACCAGCGCTTCGGCGATGCGCTCCGCATCGCGCAGGACAAAGGCGACGAACAGAATTTTTACGGGTATAACCCCGCGTTCGATAAGAAAAAAACAAGGAAATAAGAAAAGAGGCGCCGCACATCCGTGCGGCGCCTCTTTTGTTGACAAACGCCGCGCTTTCCGTTATAATGGGGTATCCTTTTCGAATGGAGATCATTCGTATGTGGTTCTTTTTTGCTTTGGCAGCGACGCTCGGCTGGGGCCTTGCCGACCTGTTCTATAAAAAAAGCTCGGACGAAAACGACCGGTATT
>JAKSPV010000129.1 GCA_024404475.1 Clostridia bacterium
GCGAAGAAGATGCTTCTGTCGCTCGCGCGGTTCGGCAAAGAGTTCCGCGTCTTCGTCGAAAAGACGCCGGAGGACACCGCCGTGCGCCTCCTCTGCCTTGATCCGGGGCCGACGCTCTCCGATATGCTCTCGCGCGCCCGCGGCGCGGTCTTCTTCTCCGCGACGCTCTCCCCGCTGCCGTATTTCCAGGATCTGCTCGGCTGCTCGAACGGCAAGACGCTCGATTTGCCGTCGCCCTATGAGGAAGAAAACCTTTGCATCGCGGTCGCGGACTACATCAGCACGCGGCTTGCCGACCGGGGTTACACCGCCGAGGCCGTCGCCGAGGCGATCGCCGCGATGGTCGAGGCAAGAGAGGGGCACTACATTGCGTACTTCCCGTCGTACAAGTTTCTGAAAGCCGTCGGGCGCATCCTCGCCGGCCGGCTGCCGGACGTGAAGCTCGTCGTGCAGCGGCGCGAGATGTCGATCGCGGAACGCGACCGCTTCCTCGCGGAATTCAACTTTGTGAAGTCGGGCACAGTGCTCGGGCTTTCCGTCCTCGGCGGCATCTTCTCGGAGGGCATCGACCTCCGGGGCGATAAGCTCATCGGCGCCGCCGTCGTCGGCACCGGGCTCGGCGGGCTCTCTTCCGAGGGCAACCTGCTCGAAGAATATTTCGAGGAAACGCGCGAGGGCGGCAAGGAATACGCCTACGTCTACCCCGGCATCAACCGGGTGCTGCAGGCGGCGGGACGCGTCATCCGCGACGAAAACGATCGCGGCGTCGTACTGCTGATTGACGACCGCTACGACGACCCGACGCTGCGGAAATTGCTTCCCGCGCACTGGCGCGAGATGAAATTCGTCGGGAACGATGCGTCCGTCTCGGCGCTGTTCCGGCGCTTCTGGGACGGAGGAAAAGCATGAAAGAAATCTCGATCTACGGCGACAATTACTTCGGAAGCTATACGAAAACACGCGAAGCGTCCCGCGGCATCGTCCTCAAAGGCGGCATGATCCTCACGGCGCACGCCGCTCGCGGCGACGTCTGGATGATCCCGGGCGGCGGCATCGAGAAAGGCGAGACGTCCGAGGATGCCGTCGTCCGCGAGGTGCAGGAGGAGACGGGCTATATCGTCTGCCCCGTGCGAGAGTTTCTCACGATCTCGGAATACTACGAGGGCGCCCGCTACGATTCGCACTATTTTCTCTGCGAGATCGTCGGGGAGGGCGAGACGGCACTGACGGAAGCCGAGCGTACCGCCGGGCTGGAGGCCGTCTGGGAAAACGCCGATCAGCTCACGGAGCGCTTCTCGCGTCACGCGGACTTTGCCGCGTCGGATGAGGAAAAACGCGGCATGTACCTCCGTGAATGGACGGCAATGCAGGCGCTTTTTGACGGCGAATGACGGCAAAGCCGCACACTTTGCGGAAAAAATTCGTTTTTTCTTCAATTTCCTATTTATTTTCCGCATTTTTTGTGGTATACTGTTTCAGTTGTGAAAAAGATTCTTCATAATAGATAAGAGGAGACAACGTATGATCAGAGAAGACCTTCGTAATGTTGCTATCATCGCGCACGTTGACCACGGCAAGACCACGCTCGTTGACCAGATGCTCAAACAGTGCGGCACTTATCACGAGAACGAAGTCGTGCAGGAGCGCGTCATGGACTCCGGCGACCTCGAACGCGAGCGCGGCATTACCATTCTGGCGAAAAATACTGCCGTCCGCTACAAGGACGTCAAGATCAATATCATCGATACCCCCGGGCACGCCGACTTCGGCGGCGAGGTCGAACGTATCCTGAAAATGGTGAACGGCGTTATCCTGCTCGTCGATGCCGCTGAGGGCCCGATGCCCCAGACGCGCTTCGTGCTCCAGAAGGCCATGGCGCTCGGTCATCCGATCATCGTCGTCGTCAACAAGATCGACCGCCCCGACGCCCGTCTCGACGAGGTCGTGGACGAGGTGCTTGAACTGCTCATCGAACTCGACGCTACGGACGAGCAGCTCGACTCCCCGGTGCTCTTCTGCTCCGGCAGAGCCGGCACCGCTTCCCTCTCGCCCGACGTCCCCGGCACCGACCTGCGTCCGCTCTTCGACGCGATCCTCGAGCACATCCCCGCACCCGAGGGTGACGAGGAAGGCCCGCTCCAGCTGCTTGTTTCGTCGATCGACTACAACGATTACGTCGGCCGTATCGGCATCGGCCGTATCGACCGCGGCTGCATCCGGCAGAATCAGGAGGCGATGATCGTCAACTGGCACAACCCGGACGTCATGAGAAAGACGAAGATCGTCTCGCTGAACCAGTTTGAAGGTCTTGCCCGCCGCCCCGTCACCGAGGCGAGAATGGGCGACATCGTCACGTTCTCCGGCGCCGAAGGCATCACGATCGGCGACACGATCACCGCGATCGACAAGCCCGAGCCGCTCGAATTCGTCAAGGTCTCCGAGCCGACGCTGGAAATGACGTTCTCCGTCAACGACAGCCCGTTCGCCGGCAAGGACGGCAAGTACGTCACCTCCCGCCAGCTCCGCGACCGTCTCTACAAGGAGACGCTGAAAGACGTCTCGATCCGCATTTCCGACGGCGACACCACCGACTCGTTCCGCGTTGCGGGACGCGGCGAAATGCACCTCTCGATCCTCATCGAGACGATGCGCCGCGAGGGCTACGAGCTCGCCTGCTCGATGCCGCACGTGCTGAACAAAGAGATCGACGGCGTCATGTGCGAGCCGATCGAACGCGTCACGATCGACGTGCCGAACGATTATTCCGGCGCCGTCATCAGCAAGCTCTCCGCCCGCAAGGGTGAACTGCTCGAAATGACGCCGCGCGATACCCGCACGAGAATTGAATACTCGATCCCGACGCGCTGCCTGCTCGGCTACCGCAGCGAATTCATGACCGACACGAAGGGCGAGGGCATCATCATCTCGATCTTCGACGGCTACCAGCCGTACAAGGGGGAGGTCACGCTCCGCTTCACCGGCTCGCTCGTCGCCGCCGAACAGGGCGTCGCCACGTCCTACGCGCTCTACTCCTGCCAGGATCGCGGCCAGATGTTCATCGGCGTGCAGACGCCCGTGTACGAAGGCATGATCGTCGGCTCCTGCCCGAAGCAGGAGGACATCGTTCTGAACGTCTGCAAGGAAAAGCACCTCACCGCCATCCGCTCCTCCGGCGCGGACGAGAAGCTGATCCTCACGCCTCCGAAGATCATGTCGCTCGAAGAAGCGATCGACTACATCGCCGAGGACGAGCTCATGGAGATCACGCCGCACAACCTCCGCCTCCGCAAGAAGATCCTCAACACGGAGCTTCGCCTCAAAGCGGAAGCGAGAAACAAGAAATAAG
>JAKSPV010000013.1 GCA_024404475.1 Clostridia bacterium
TCAGCCCCTGCGCGGTGCGCTTCATGTACGGCTCGGCACACGGAACGGCGCCGATGTCGTAGAGGAATTTATGCCAGAAGCGGGAGTAGATCATGTGGCGCGTGACATGCTCCATGCCGCCATTGTACCAGTCGACGGGCATCCAGTATTTCAGTTTCTCGCTGTCGGCGAGCGCGTCGGGGTTATGCGGGTCGATGTAGCGCAGGAAGTACCACGATGAGCCGGCCCACTGCGGCATCGTATCGGTCTCACGTTTGGCGTCGCCGCCGCACTTCGGGCACTTGCAGTTCACGAACGAGTCGATCTTCGCCAGCGGGGATTCGCCGCCCTCGCCGGGCGCGAAGTTTTCGAGTTTCGGCAACCGGAGCGGCAGTTCCTCGTACGGAACGCCGACCATGCCGCACTTCGGGCAATGGACGATCGGGATCGGCTCACCCCAGTAGCGCTGGCGGTTGAATGCCCAGTCTTTCATCTTGTACTGAACGCCCTTCTCGCCGATGCCGAGTTTCTCGAGTTCTTCGAGCATACGCGCGATCGAGTCTTTCTTGTTGGTGTAGCCGTTGAGGAAGCCGGAGTTGACCATCTCGCCGTCGCCGGTGTAAGCGGCCTCGTCGATGTTGCCGCCCTTGATGACCTCAACGATCTCGATGCCGAACTTCTTGGCGAAGGCGTAGTCGCGCTCGTCGTGCGCCGGCACAGCCATGATCGCGCCGGTGCCGTAGCCCATCATGACGTAGTCGGAGATGAAGATCGGGATCTCGCGGCCCGTGATCGGGTTGATCGCGGTGAGCCCGTCGATCTTGACGCCGGTCTTGTCCTTCGTGAGCTGCGTGCGCTCGAATTCGGTCTTCTTCGCGCATTCGGTCTTATAGGCGTTCAGCGCGTCCATGTTCTTGATGACGGACGCGTACTTCTCGATGATCGGGTGCTCCGGTGCGATGACCATGAAGGTCACGCCGTAGAGCGTATCGCATCTCGTCGTATAGATGCGGAGCGAGTCGTCCGCCTCTTTCAGTTTGAAATTGACGAACGCGCCGGTCGAGCGGCCGATCCAGTTCTCCTGCTGCATCTTGACGTTCGGCAGATAATCGACCGTTTCCAGGCCTTCGAGGAGCTTGTCGGCGTAAGCCGTGATGCGGAGATACCAGACGTCCTTCGACTTCTGGACGACGTCGCTGTGGCAGATGTCGCACTTGCCGCCCTGCGAGTCCTCGTTCGAGAGGACGACCTTGCAGTTCGGGCAGTAGTTGACGAGCGTCTTGTCGCGGAAGACAAGTCCCGCGTCAAACATCTTGCGGAAGATCCACTGCGTCCACTTGTAGTAGTCCTCCTCGGTCGTGTCGATCGTTCTCGTCCAGTCGAACGAGAAACCGACGCGGCGGAGCTGGCTCGTGAACTTCTCGATGTTCGCGTCAGTCAGAACGCGCGGGTGCTTGCCGAACTTGATGGCGGAGTTCTCCGTCGGCAGACCGAAGGCGTCAAAGCCGATCGGGAACAACACGTTGTAGCCCTGCATGCGGCGCTTGCGGCTGACGACCTCGAGGCCGGAGTATGCCTTGATGTGACCGACGTGCATGCCGATGCCGCTCGGGTACGGGAACTCGACGAGCCCGTAAAACTTCGGCTTGTCGGAGCCGTCAACGGCGACAAACGCACGCTCGTCGTCCCAGCGCTTCTGCCATTTTGCTTCCAGTGCGGAAAAATCGTATTTCATAGTGATCTATGCTTCCTTTCAGTTCTCGGTCAGCAGCGAGGCGATATCGACCTCGGTGCCGGCTTCAAACAGCTTTTCAAGATTGTAAAACTCGCGGCCGTCGCGGCTGAACACATGGACGATCACGGAGCCGAAGTCGAGCAGCGTCCACACGCCGCTCTCGCCGCCCTCGCGCCGGAGAAGCGGCACGCCGCAGAGATCAAGCCGGTAGGCGACCTCGTCGGCAAGCGCGTTCACCTGCGTACGGGAGGAACCCGTCGCGAGGACGAAATAGTCCGCAATGCTCGTGTGCTCCTCGACGTGGAGCAGTTTGATTTCCCGGCCGCGCCGCGCGTCGAGGACGCGCACGGCATACTTTGCGATATCGAGCGAGCTCGCGTCGGCAAGTTCGCAGACAGGCAGTTCGATCTGATCCATACAAGAATCTCCTTTACGATTTCGGCCGGATCGGGATGGGCTCGCCCTCGATGCCGGCTGCCGTGTAAACTTTGAGGTATTTGCCGCTCTCGTCAAGGTAGATCGGGAGCAGCGTCCCGTCGCCCTCGTCGGCGAGGGCGTAATCCTCGTCGAAGCGGACGTCGGAGATCTCGACGTCAAAGACGTTGAAATAGAGGTTGATCGCCGTTCTGACGTCCTCGCGGTTGACCTGATAGAACCACGTACCGTCATCGGAGCGGCTCGCCTCGCCGGGCGCCGTCATCATCGTCATCGAAGCGGGATCGAGCCGGAGCACTTCCCTCGCGAAATACACCGCGTCGAGGAGCGAGACGTTCGTCTGCATCTTCGGGAGCACGTCGCCGAGAAGCGACGTGAGCGTGGCAACGCTCATATCCGCCAGCGCCCGGCGGCACTCGGCAAAGAGCGCGGCAAGAAAATTCTTCTGCGCATCCACGCGGCCGATGTCAGCAAGCGCAAAACCGGAGCGGAAGCGGACGAACTGCTCCGCGCCTTCCCCGTCGAGGACGTTATGCCCCGCCGGAAGGTGAATGTAAAGATCCTGTTCGGGATCTTCATAATCGAGATCGTACGGCACCTCGATCGGGATGCCGCCGGGCAGCAGCGTGTCGATCGCCGCGGCAAAGCCGTCAAGGTCAACGACCGCCGCGTAGTCGATATCGACGCAGAGCGTCTTTTCGAGATCAGCCGCCAGCATCTGCGCCGCGCGGAGCGTGTTGCCGTCCGCATCGTGCTTCAGCCAGTAGGCAAACGACGCATTGATCTTCGGCTTACCGAGCCCCGCCGACGTCTCGATGTACGTGTCGCGCGGGAACTGCATGACGGCAAGTGAATGCGAGCCGGTATCGACCGAGACGAGCATCACGACGTCGGCCAGCGACGCGAGCCGGTCGTAACCGATGAGGAGGAACTGATACGTCCCCTCGTCTTTCGTATAGTTCTCTGCGTCGCGGAACGGCACGTCACCGCCCGGCGACGGGCGGTAGAAGTACACGGCGGCGAAGATCGCGCCGCCGACGAGGAGAACGGCCAGAAGCGGAATGGCGATCCAGAGGAGCCACCGCTTCCCTTTTTTCTTCTGTTTCATGCGTTTTTATTTTCGGCAATCGCCAAACGTTTGACAAGATCGTTGCGGGCACGGAAGGTGTCATCCGCGATGCAGGCGCCGTCTTCGAGGAGCCCGGCGACTGTCATATCGAACGAGCGGACGAGCGTGCGAAGGAGGAGAAGTTCCTTTTCCGCCGCCGTCATATCCTCGCGGTACTGTCCCCAGAAGAACTCGCGGAGCGTGACGCAGTCCGGGAACGTGCGCGTGTCCTCGATGTAGTCGGCGAGATAGATGATCTCCTCGAACGTCGTCATGCCGGAGCGGCCGGTCGTATGCCAGCGCACGCCGCCGACGATCTCGTCCGACGCGTAGTCGGGGAAAAGATGCGGGATGCGCGCGGCTGCCGTGATCGCGTGGAGCGTCTTCGGATAAAAGCCGATATCATCGGGCAGCGGGACGCCGCACTCGCGGCAGATCTCAAGGTGTTCTTCAAAAGTCTTATGCTTCGTGATGTCGTGCAGGAGCGCGGCGGCGCGGAGCTCCGGGATCTTTTCCGGCAGATAGATCGCACCGAGGCGGGCGGCGGCCGCCTCCACGCCGAGCGTGTGACGCATCCGGCGCGGCAGGTGCGGTTCAACGGACGCGCGGAGCGCGTCGAGCATTTCATTCGTGATCGTTTTCACGGTATACAGTCCTCTCTCCCGGATCAGGGACAAAACGGCAGGGGGAACGAGCGCGCCGATATCTTCGCCTCTCTCGGCGGCGGCGCGGACGTCTGTCGAAGAAAGCGGCAGCACCTCCGTGTCGAGGATGCGTGTCGAGGCGCCGTAGGTCTCCTTGTAAAGCGCCGCCTTCCGCGCAAGATCCGTCCGGCTTTCGCCGTCTTCGTAGCGCGGCACGCAGACGATCGTGGCAAGGCGGAAGATGATCTCCGGGTGGTACCACGTATCCATCGAGAGGAACATATCCGTCCCGCAGAGGAAGAACAGTTCGTCGCCGGATCGCGAAAGCTCCGTGAGCGTATCGGCGGTGTAGCTGACGCCCGTGCGGCGGATCTCCATATCGGAGACGGTAATGCGGGGGTCGATCGGCTCGAATGCGGCGCGCGCGAGCGCGAGGCGCACCTCGGGGTCGTCGTCTGCGGTAAGCCGTTTGTGCGGCGGGACGCAGGTCGGGATGATATACAGCCGGTCGAGCGAAAGCGCACGGAGGAACGACTCCGCGGCGGCGACGTGGCCGTTATGCGGCGGTGCGAACGTACCGCCGTACACACCGACGCGGCTCATTTGTCGAGGAAGATCCGCTTCCTGTTCTCGGATTCCCGGTACAGGACGAAGCGGGAGCCGACGACGGAAACGATCTCTGCACCGAGCGCCTCGGCAATCTCCACAGCCGCCTCGCGGGAGGTGACGGGCGCCGTTTCGAGTGTACGGAGCTTGATAAGCTCACGCGCCTCGAGCGCCGCCGAGACCTGCCGGAGCGTTTCATCGGAGATGCCGCCCTTGCCGATCTGGAAGATCGTATCCATCTGGTTGGACATGGAGCGCAGCTGCGCTCTCTGTTTCGTTGTGATCATAATAATCCTTTCACAGCGGGAGCGATTTCAGGATCGCCGCCATTTTGCGGACGGCGGCACCCCGGTGGCTGATCGTGTTTTTCTCTTCCGCCGTAGCTTCGGCAAATGTCTTTTTTAAGTCTTCCCGGTAGAACAGCGGATCGTAACCGAAGCCGCCGGTACCGTGGTATTCGCGGAGGATCGTGCCGCGGCATTCCCCGCGGACGACGAGGCAGCCGCCGACCTTCCCGCGGAGGCGTGCCGGCAGAAGCACCGACGCGTCGAGCCCGGCAGGCAGGACAACGCTGCTTCCTTTCGGCAGAACGAGCGCGACGGCGCAGACGTAGCCGGCCGTGCGCTTTTCGTCCGGAACGCTCCGGAGCTCGGAAAGCAGTTTCTCGTTGTTGGCGGTATCATCGCCGTGGCCGCCCGCGTACCGGGCGGAATAGATGCCGGGGGCGCCGCCTAAGGCGTCTACGGCAAGGCCGCTGTCATCGGCGAGGCCGATGTGGCCGGCAAGCGCCGGAACGGCCGCCTTGATCAGCGCGTTTTCTTCAAAGCTCGCGCCGTCCTCCTCGATCTCACCGGTGCAGCCGATGTCGTCGAGCGAGAGGATGCGGCAGTCGACACCCTCACCGGAGAGGATCGTGCCGAATTCGCGCACCTTATGCGCGTTGCGGGACGCCAGTACGAATTCCATAGTCTACCTCACGAGAAGAGCGCATCGACGAATGCGTCGGGGTCGAACGGCTGGAGGTCGTCCGCCTGCTCGCCGACGCCGATGTATTTCACCGGAATGCCGAGCATCTTTTTGATCGAGAACACGGCGCCGCCCTTGGCGGTACCGTCGAGCTTCGTCAGGACGAGGCCCGTGATCTTTGCCGCGGTCATGAATTCCTTTGCCTGCTGGAGCGCGTTCTGCCCCGTCGTGGCGTCGAGGACGAGAAGCGTTTCGCGTGCGGCGTCGGGAAGCTCGCGGGAGAGCACGCGGTCGATTTTGGCGAGCTCATCCATCAGGTTTTTCTTATTGTGGAGCCGTCCGGCGGTATCAACGAGCAAAACGTCCGCGCCGCGCTTGCGTGCGGCGGCGGCCGCGTCGAAGACGACGGCGGCGGGGTCCGAGCCCTCGCTCTGCCGGATCAGCGGCACGTCGGCACGGTCTGCCCAGACGGCGAGCTGGTCGATCGCCGCGGCGCGGAACGTGTCCGCCGCCGCCAGGATAACCGATTTGCCATCGGCACGGAGGTGCGAGGCAAGCTTGCCGATCGTCGTCGTTTTGCCGACGCCGTTGACGCCGATGACGAGGACGACGCTCGGTTTCGTCGAAAGGTCGAGCGGTGCGCCGTCGCCGATCTGCTCCCGGAGGATCGCTTTCAGAAGATCGCGGATATCGGACGGATCCTTCGCGCGGTTGTCCTTGATCGACTCGCGGAGCGCGTCCATAACCGTTTCGACGGTATCCATGCCCATGTCGGAGGTGATGAGCACCTCCTCGAGTTCGTCCATGAGGTCGTCGTCGATCGAGACGAAGTTCCGGAGCACGCTGTCCACGCGTCCCATAACGGACTGCTTCGTTTTGAAGAGCCCGTTTTTCAGTTTTTCAAAAAATGCCACGGTTTTCTCCTTTTGTGTTTATGCCTTCGGCTGCTTGTCGCCCGTCAGCATCTCGGCTTCCTCGCCGGAAACGGCACCCGCGTCGAGCGTGAAGACCTTCGAGATGCCGTGGCGCGGCATCGTGACGCCATAAAGCGTATCGGCGATCTCCATGGTGCCGCGGCGGTGCGTGATCATGATGATCTGCATCTGGCGGGAGTAGCGTTTGATGTAGCGCGCCACGCGCGTGACGTTGACCTCGTCGAGCGCCGCCTCGATCTCATCGAAGATACAGAACGGCGACGGGTTGACGCGGATCAGGGCGAACAGAAGCGCGATGGCAACGAATGCCTGCTCGCCGCCGGAAAGCAGCGTCAGGCTCTTGATCATCTTGCCGGGAGGCGCGACGCTGATCTCGATGCCGCAGTTCAGAACGTCGTTCGGATCGCTGAGCGTTAAGTGGGCGTGGCCGCCGCCGAAGAGTTCCTGGAACACTTCGTTGAAGTTGATGTTGATCTGGTCGAATGCCACGGTGAACATCCGGCGCATTTCGTCCTCGATCCCGGCGATCAGCTTCTCAATGTCGGCCTTCGCCGCTTCGAGGTCGTCGAGTTGGAGTTTCATCGCGTCGTAACGCTCCTTGACTTCCTTGTACTCGTCGATCGAGGCGACGTTGACGTTGCCGAGACCGCGGAGCTGGTTGCGAAGCTCCGTGAGCCGTTCCGCGGCGGCGGTACGCTCGCCGTAGACGACGGGCGGATAACCGAGCGCCGCGGCAGTCGAGTGCGTAAGTTCGTATTCGTCCCAGAGCCGCTCGGTCATCTTGTCGATGTCGATGCGGAGCTGTTCGAGTTTGCTTTCGTTGCGCGAGTGGGCGCGGAAGATGATCTCCTTGCGGGCGCCGATCTCTTTCAGCTGACCGCGGAGTTCCTGGAGGCGCTTTTCGAAGTCCATGCCCTCGTTTTCGAGTCGGCTGCGCTCTTCCTCTTTTTTGTCGAGCGCGGCGGTGAAATCGCCGGCGGCGGTCTTCTTCTCCGCCATTTCGCGGCGGATGCGCTTCTCCTCGTCTGCGAGGCGCGCGATCTCGGCGCTGTGTGCGGCGATCTCGTCCGAGAGACGGCGGCAGGTATCGCGGCTCGTCTCGGCGGCGGCGTCTGCCGCCTCCATGTCCTTGCGGCGCTCCGCGAGGAGCACCTGCGTCTCCGCCATACGGACGCCGATCTCTTCCATCTGCTCGTCGAGTCCGGCACGGACGGCGTCGAGCGCAGCGCGTTTTTCGGCGAGCGACGCGAGCGTTTCTTCCTCGCGTGCGCTGATCGCTTCGAGCTTTGTGACGTCGGCGGCGCCTCTGTCCTGCTCGTCCGTGAGCGCGGAGGCGTCGGCGGAAAGCTGCGTCAGGTGATTCTCCGCGACCTCAAGCTGCGCGGCGAGGCCGTCGCGGTGTGACTGCTCGGAGCTGCGGAGCGTCTCGACGAGCGTTTTCTTTTCCTGCTCGGTAATGCGGCCGGCGGCCGTCTCTTCGGCATCTTTCTCGCACGCGGCGAGTTCCTTCCGGATCGAAGCGACGGAACTTTCGAGAGCGCGTTTTTCGGTTTCGAGTTTTTCGATCTGCGAGGCGCGGGTTAGAATACCGCTGTCGCGTTTGGCGGAGCCGCCCGTAAATGAGCCGCCCGCGTTGATCTGCTGGCCGTCGAGCGTGACGCAGCGAACGCGCCACGACTGGCTTTTTGCGAAATCGGTCGCGCGGTCGAGGTCGCTGAAAACGGCGATGCGGCCGAGAAGCGACGAGACGATCTCACGATAGGTGTTTTCGGTCTGGACGAGCTCGTCGGCGTATCCGACGAAGCCGGCTGCGGCAGATGCCGCGTCAAGCTCGCGGGTGCGGTTCTGGCCGCGGATCGAACTGATCGGGTAGAACGTGGCGCGGCCCGCGCCGGACTGCTTCAAGAGCCCGATGGCGGCCTTGGCGGCTTTCTCGTCATCGACGACAAGATTCTGCAGCGCGTTTCCGAGCGCCGTTTCCACGGCGACGGTGTATTCCGCGGGCACGCGGATGAGCTGCGAGAGCGGCCCTCTGATGCCGCTGATCCTGCCTTTCTGTGCCTCGCCCATGACAAAGCGGACGGAGCCGATATAGCCCTCAAAATGCTCCTCAAAGCCGCGGAGGGCGCTGATGCGGCTGTCGATCGCGCCGGCGCTTGCCTCGGCCTCGGCCATTTTGCGGCGAAGCGACTGGCTCTTTGCCTCGCCGGCTTCGATCGCGCGGTCTGCCTCGCGGAGCGCGGCGTCGCTCTTTTCGATCGCCTCGGTGTAGGTGCGGATGACGTCATCGACGTCGTCGAGTTCCCGTCGGATGCTTTCGACCTTGGATTTGTATGCCTCGATCTCGCTGCCCACCGTCGCGCCGCGGCTTTCGTGATCGGAGATCATGCTGCGCAGAACGCTGAGCTTGACCTTGTGATCGGTCAGGGACGCTTCCGTCGCCGTCTGTTCGGCGGCGAGTTCGGCGGCGAGCTGCTCTTTCTCGCGGCGCATTTCGACAAGGCCGCTTCTTTCGTTCACGACCTCGGCGGCGCTCTCCTCGGCTTCGCCGAGAAGCGACTGCATCCTGCGGCAGTTCTCCGCGAGTTTGCGGCCGTCCTTTTCGGCGGCGCGGAGCGACTGCTCGACGGCCGCCTTTTCGCGGTCTTGCTCTTTTGTCATCTCGGACACGTGACCGAGATTGGTTTCAAGCACCTTGCAGGCGCTCTCGGTCTCGCTCTGGCGGTCGCGGAGGGAGCGGATCTCCTCGTAGAGCCGCTGGGCGGCCTGCTTGTTCTCCATGGATGCCTCGTACAGACGGTCGCTCTGTGCTTCGACGGAGCGCTCTGTGTCGGAGATCATTTCCATTTCATGTGCCGAGAGGCGGCAGTCCGATTCGGTCTTGTCGCGGTCGGCGGTCATTCTGTTGATGTCGTAGAGCCAAAGGGAGATGTCCGCCTCTTTCTTCTGCTCGTACAGATCGAGATAGCGGCGCGCCTTCGCCGATTCCTTTTCAAGCGTCGGGATACGGACCTCGAGTTCGTTGAAGACGTCCAGAACGCGCTCGACGTTTTCGTTCGTCGCCGCGAGGCGCTTCTCCGCCTCTTCCTTCTGGTAGCGGAACTTCGAAATGCCGGCGGTCTCCTCGAAAATACCGCGGCGGTCTTCGCTCTTCTTCGAGATGATCTCGGCGATCTTGCCCTGGCCGATGATCGAATAGCCCTCGCGGCCGATACCGGTATTCATGAAGAGCTCGTAGATATCGCGGAGGCGGCAGGGCTTGCGGTTGATGAAATATTCGCTTTCGCCCGCGCGGTAGTACCGGCGCGTGACGGTGATCTCGTCGTAGGGGCTGTTGACGCGGACGTCGCCGGTGTTGTCGAACGTGACGGAGACCTCGGCGAAGCTCATCGGCTTGCGGCCGTCGGCGCCGATAAAGATGACGTCCTCCATCTTGGTACCGCGGATGCTGCGGCTCGACAGCTCGCCGAGCACCCAGCGCATCGCGTCAGTGATATTCGATTTACCGCTTCCGTTCGGGCCGACGATGACCGTCGAGCCGGCGTCGAAATGCAGGACTGTTTTTTCCGGGAAAGATTTGAACCCGTGGAGTTCGAGGGACTTCAGGTACAAATGATTCACATCCTTTCGGCCGCTCTGTCGGGCGGCTTTTCTCTATCGCAAGACAAGACTTGTCATGTTTGCATACTTATGGTTTATGATACCACAACCGGCCCTCTTTTTCAATGTTTTTCAGCGATTTTCTTTTGTCGGGGCGTAAAAAAAGAAGGGCTTTTTCAGCCCTTCTCCGCTGTTTTCAGTTCTCCGGGGAATCGACGGACTTCCCGCCGAAAAGGACGAGTGCTTCCGCCGCAGCGGCCTGCTCCGCCTCACGTTTGGAATGGCCGATTCCGCGGCCGATGACGTTGCTGTTGAGCCGCGCCTCGATCTCAAACAACTTGTTGTGATCGGGGCCGCTCTCCGAAACGAGCACGTATTCGAGACGCTCGCCGGCGGCTTCCTGGATGATCTGCTGAAGCGCGGTCTTCGCGTCGATGAACGTGTGTTTCTTCTCTTCCGTCTCGCCGATGTAGCGCACGACGTGCGGCATCAGAAAACGGGCGACGGGCTCGCAGTCCTCACCGCTGTCAAGGTAAATCGCCGCAAGGACAGCCTCGAAGGCGTCCGACGTGATCGACGGACGGTGACGGCCGTCGTTCATTTCTTCGCCGCGGCCGAGATAGAGGTAATCGCCGAGACCGATCGCTGCGGCATACGCTGCAAGCGCCTTTTCACAGACGGCGGACGCACGGATCTTCGTGAGGTCGCCCTCCATGTTCTCCGCGTAAGTGCGGAAGAGGTAACCGCTGACGATCACGGAAAGAACGGAGTCGCCGAGAAATTCGAGACGCTCGTTGCAGTAGGCGTTTTCCACGCCGCGGCCGCGCATCTCGTTGTAAAAGGACGAATGAGAAAGCGCCTCGCGGAGCAGCTCGGGATTTTTGAAGCGGTACCCGAGTTTCTCCTCCAGTTCCTCCATCGGGAGCGGAGCAAAAGACGCGTTATCTTTCATGGTCAAAGACCTGCCTTTCCGAAAAATGGATCACACGCCGGCGGGCGCGGGGACGTCAACGTCGGTAAACGACGGAGCCGCCGCTGCCACCGCCTCAATCGCGCCGGAAGAAGCGAAGATCGCCGCCTGCCGGATCGCCGCGGCGGCTGCCGCCGCGTTCGAGTTGCCGTGTGCCTTGATGACCGGCTTGCGGAGCCCGAGGATAGGTGCGCCGCCGGTACATTCGCTGCTGAGGGAGTGGAGCGTGCGGTGCAGCGAGCCGCGCACGGTGAGATAGCCGAGGCGGGATGCGACCGTCTGGGAGAAGACGTCGTTCATCGTCTCCTTGAAGAACGTGCCCATGCCCTCCATCAGCTTGATGACGATATTGCCGGTGAAGCCGTCCGTGACGAGGACGTCGCAGACACCGGCGGGGATGTCGCGGGATTCGACGTTGCCGATGAAGTTGATGTCGTCGCGCGCCGCGAGCAGTTTATAAGCGTCCGCGACCTCCGGCACGCCCTTTGTCGGCTCGGTACCGTTGTTGAGGAGCGCAACGCGCGGGTTTTCGACGCCGCCGGCGTTCTTCATGTAGATCGAGCCCATGACCGCCCACTGGACGTCGTAGTCGGTGTGGTAACCGAGGTTGGCGCCGCTGTCGAGCAGGAGAACGGGGTGCGGGAGCGGCAGGATCGTCGCGATCGGTGCACGGCGAACGCCGTGGACGGTACGGACGTAATGCGTCGCCGCGAACAGGAGCGCGCCCGTATTGCCGGCGGAAACGACTGCGTCGCCATCGCCGCTCTGGAGCATCCGGAGCGACACCGCCATCGAGGAATCCTTCTTCGTGCGGAGCACGCCGAGCGGATCGTCCTCCATCGTGACACTCTCGGCGGCGTGGTGCACCGTCACGTTGGCGGGGCAGGCGCCGCGGGAAGCGATGATCTCCCCGACTTTTGCCTCGTCTCCGACGAGCACGATGTTGAGATTTTCGTCTTTTGCGGCGTCAAGGGCTCCCTCGACAATGGCAAGCGGCGCGTTATCGCCGCCCATGGCGTCAACGATGATTCGCATGGTGTTTCCTTTCAGAACTCGCGCTGTGCCGCGATGGCGTCGATCTTTTCGAGCGCCCTCTTGGCGTAAAACTCATACCGCGGTTTCTTGCCGCCGCGGATCTTGGTGTCAGGTGATGCGATGATGCCGAAATTGGCGTTCATCGGCTGGAAATCGCCGAGCCCGCCGCGGCTGATATACGCCGCCATCGCGCCGATCTCGGTCTCGTCGGTATAATCCGGCGCTTCGGTGCCGAGGACGCGGCAGGCAGCTGCCTCGCCGGCAACGTAGCCGGATGCAGCCGATTCGATGTACCCCTCGACGCCGGTCATCTGCCCGGCGAAATAGAGGTTCCGCTGCTGCCGGAGGTTATAATCACGGTCGAGCAGCGCCGGCGAATGAAGAAACGTATTGCGGTGCATGACGCCGTACCGCAGGAATTCCGCCGACTCGAGGCCGGGAATCATGCGGAAGACGCGCCGCTGCTCCGGGAACGTCAGGTGCGTCTGGAAACCGACGAGGTTATACATCGTCCCCTCGTCGTTCTCGCGGCGGAGCTGCACGACGGCGTAATAGCGTTTCCCCGTTTCCGGGTGCGTGATGCCGACGGGCTTCAGCGGGCCGTAGCGGAGCGTGTCCTCGCCGCGTGCCGCCATGATCTCGACGGGCATACAGCCCTCGAAGATCTGAATCTTTCCGTCATCGTCGATGTCGTGGAGCGGTGCCGTTTCGGCGTGGAGGAGCGCGTCGAGGAACGCCTCGTACTCGTCCTTCTCCATCGGGCAGTTGATATAGTCCGCGTCGCCCTTGCCCCAGCGGGACGCAAAGAACGCGCGGGACATATCGACCGACTCGAACGACACGATCGGTGCCACGGCGTCGTAGAAATGGAGCTCGTCGCCGCCGACAAGCGCGGCGATCTCGTGTGCAAGGGCGTCCGAGGTGAGCGGGCCCGTCGCCACGACGGTGATCTCGTCCTCCGGCAGTTTCGTGACTTCTTCTTCAATGACGGTCACGAGCGGATGCGCTTTCAGTTTTTCCGTCACGTACGCGGAGAACTTGTCGCGGTCGACCGCGAGAGCGGCGCCGGCAGGGACGCGCGTTTTGTCCGCCGCCTCCATGACGAGAGAGCCCAGCCGGCGGAGCTCCTCTTTGAGGAGACCGACTGCGGACGTCACGTCATCGGAGCGGAGCGAGTTCGAGCAGATCAGCTCAGCAAAGCCGTCCGCTTTGTGGGCGGGCGAGCGCTTCGCGGGCTTCATTTCATAGAGATGCACGGGGATACCGCGCCGCGCGATCTGCCACGCGGCTTCGCTGCCGGCAAGGCCGGCGCCCAGTACATTGATATGCTTGTCAGCGGTCATGGATCACATCTCCGCGTCGGTTTCCGTCTCCGGCGGGCAGTCTTTCTGGAAGGAGCAGCCCTCCGTTTTGCAGACAAGGATGTTCTTGCTCTTCTTGCGGTAAAGGATTCCGCCGCACGTCGGGCAGGTCTCCGCCGTCGGCTGATCCCACGACGAGAACTGGCACGTCGGGTAGTTCGAGCAGGCGTAGAAGACGGAATGGTTGCGGCCGTATTTCGTCACGAGATCGCCGCCGCATGACGGGCATTTGACGCCGAGCGGGCGTGTTTTCGGCTTCGTGAACTTACACGTCGGGTAGTTGGAGCAGGCGTAGAAGCTGCCGTACCGGCCGGTGCGGAGCACCATATCGGAGCCGCAGAGCTCGCACTTGAACGGCGCGATCTCGATCTTCTTTGCCGGCTCGGCCGGTGCTTCGAGCGGTTTCGTGTTCTTGCAGTTCGGGTAGTTCGGGCAGGCGGCAAACTTGCCGTAGCGGCCGTTCTTGACGACCATTTTGGCGCCGCACTTCTCGCAGATGATGTCGGTCTCCTCGACGGGGATCTCGACGTTTTCTTTCGAGACGCTGTCCATCGCGGCGTCGAGCGACTTCGCGAAGTCGCCGTAGAAGTCGCTGAGCAGCGCTTCCATGGTGTTCTCGCCGCGTTCGACGGCGTCGAGACTGCTTTCCATTTCGGCGGTGAAATGCTCGTCAACGATATTCGGGAACGACTGTACCATGAGTCCCGTCGTCACCTCGCCGAGCGGCGTCGGTGCGAGAGATTTGCCCTGCCGCGCGACGTAGCCGCGGGAAATGATGATCGTGATGATCGGCGTGTAGGTGCTCGGCCGGCCGATGCCCTTCTCTTCCAGGAACTTGATGAGCGACGCCTCGGTGTAGCGGGGCGGCGGCTCGGTGAAGTGCTGTGCGGGCAAAATGTCGCCGGAGGCGAGTTTTTCGCCCTCGCGGAGCGCCGGGATCTTGGCGTTGCCGTCGGCATCCGGCTCGTCGCGGGATTCCTCGTAGACAGCCATGAAGCCGGGAAACGCGACCGTATAGCCGCTGGCGCGGAAGTCGCGTCCTGCCGCGGTGAACGTACCGCTGACGACGGAAAGTTCGGCGTTCTGCATCTGGCTGGCGACGAAGCGCTCCCAGATCAGCTTATAGAGCTTGTACTGATCGGCGGAGAGATACTTGCGGATCGCCTTCGGGACGAGCGTGACCTTGGCCGGGCGGATTGCCTCGTGGGCGTCCTGCGCGCCGGATTTCGTCTTATAAACGCGCGGGGCGGCAGGCACGTATTCGCTGCCGTACGCCTCGCCGATATAGGCGAGCGCCGCTGTCTGCGCTTCCGCGGAAATGCGGAGCGAGTCGGTACGCATGTAGGTGATAAGGCCCTGACTGCCGCCGTTCTCCGTGCCGAGGTGGATACCTTCGTACAGTTCCTGTGCGACCTTCATAGTGCGCTGGGACTGGAAGTTCAGCTTGCGGGACGCCTCCTGCTGCATGGTGGACGTTGTGAACGGAGGCGCGGGGTTCTTGTATTTCGTGTAGCGGCGGATCTCCTTCGCGGTGAAGGACTTGCCGGTGACGTCACGGACGACGGCTGCCGCTTCGCTTTCGTTGTTCAAGTCGCGCCGGTCGCCGCCCTCGTCGCCGTAGTATCTAACGGTGAAGGTCTCGCCGTCCGGTGCAGTGAGGTCTGCCTCGACCGTCCAGTATTCCTTCGGGACGAACGCGCGGATCTCGTTCTCGCGATCGACGATGATGCGCGTGGCAACGGACTGCACACGGCCGGCGGACAGACCGCTCCGGACGTTTTTCCAGAGGAACGGGCTGAGTTTATAGCCAACGATGCGGTCGAGCAGACGGCGCGCCTGCTGTGCATTGACAAGATCCATGTCAATCTCGCGCGGTTTCTTGATGGCTTCCTTGACGGCGCCTTTCGTGATCTCGTTGAACGCGACGCGGCGGACTTTCGACGCAGGGATGCCGAGCGTATTCACAAGGTGCCACGCGATCGCTTCGCCCTCGCGGTCAGGGTCCGTTGCGAGGAACACGCGGTCGGCGTTCTGGGCTTCTTTTTTCAGTTCACGGATCAGATCGCCCTTGCCGCGGATGTTGATATAGTGCGGCTTGAAATGATTCTCGACGTCCACGCCGAGCGTGGACTTGGGCAGATCGCGGACGTGACCCTTGGACGCAACGACTTTATAGGAGGAGCCGAGATAGCTCTTGATCGTCGGTGCCTTGGTCGGAGATTCCACAATAATAAGATTGGTCATGTTTGGTCTTTTGCCGGAGGGCAAACTCCCTTCCTCTGTTTCTATACAGTATAGCGAACATGTCGCCGTATCATTCTTCTTTTTCGTCTTCCGGCAGATCGAATCCGTCGCCGGAACGTCTGAGGTAGTAGCCGCCTGCGCCGCCTTCGACCGCTCCCGCGATCTCCAGTACCGTAAGGGCACTCATAACGTCGGACAGCCCGACGCCGCGTGCGGCAAGCTCGTCCGGCAGAACGGGCACGTCGGGCGTCATGAGAGCATAGACGCGCTTCTCCGTCTCACCGAGCAGGTCAAAATCGATCACGGCCGGCGCCGGAAACGGCTGTTCCGGCTTCTTCGCGGCCGGTTTTTCTTCGGCGGGCATTCCGGCGGGTTCTTCCGTTTTTTTGACGCCGCGCGGTTTTTTCACGCCGCCGTACACGCTCTGTCCGTAAAAGCGCTTCTCACCGCGGGACGAAACGTGCATCTTCCCTGCCGTTTCCTCGGCGCCGAGTTCGCCCGCTTTCTCGCTCCGGCGGAGCGATGCAAGCGTGATGATATGCGGATAGAGAAATTCGTACCGGCGCAGAAGATCCGACGCGGAAGTGATCGTTTCCGCGCCGTCGCGGAGAAGACGGTTGGTACCGGCGGCACCCTCGTCGTCGATCCGTCCGGGCACGGCGTAAAGATCGCGCCCCTGATAGAGCGCGTGCCGCGCCGTGATGAGCGCGCCGCTCCTGTCATCCGCCTCGACGACGACAGTCGCCGGGCAGAGGCCGCTGATAATGCGGTTGCGCTTCGGAAAATTCGCGCCGGCAGGCGGCGTTCCGGGCAGGTATTCCGTCAGGATCACGCCGTTTTTGACAACCGAGCGCATGAGATCGCGGTGTTCGGGCGGGTAGGCAACGTCGATGCCGGTGCCGATGACGCCGATTGTTTTGCCGCCGGCTTCCAGAGCGCCCGCCATCGCCATGCCGTCACAGCCGAGCGCCAGACCGCTGACGACGGTCGCGCCGCCTGCGGCGAGCCCGCTGCCGAGTTTATAGGACGCCTCCCGTCCGTACGGCGACATTTTCCGCGTGCCGATGACGGCGACCGGAAAAATGCGGTCGAAATCGGGCAGCTCACCGACGGCGAACAGAACGACGGGATAGTCGCGAAGCGTCAGAAGTGACTTCGGATAGCGCGGATCGGCTGACGTCAAAACGGTAACGTGATATTTCTCCGCGAAGGCAAGCGCCTCCTCTGCTCTGTCGAGCCGTTTGTCGGCGATGCGCTGCCAGATGCGCGAGGCATCGGCGGGGATGCGCTCGCGGACGTCTTCTTCGCTCGCGCGGTAGACCTCTTCTGCCGAGCCGAACTCGCGCAGAAGCGTTACGGCCCAGCGGCTGCCTGCGCCGCAAACGTCGGAGAGCCAGATCGAATACAAAACGTTATCCATCTTTCATGCCTCCCGTTTTTTGATCAGTCCGCTGCCGCGCGGAAATATTCCCAGAGAACAAGAGATGCGGCAACACCCGCATTCAGCGATTCGGTACCGGGAGCCATCGGGATGAGGAGCGTCGCATCTGCCGCCCCGAGCAGTTCGGGGGACAGCCCGTGTCCTTCGTTGCCGATGACGGGAACGTCCGTTTTTTCAAGTCCGCACGAACCGAGCGTCAGCGAATGCTCGCCGAGCGCAGTCGCGAGGACGCGCCGTCCGGCACCTTGCAGCGCACGGATAAAAGCGGCGGGATCCTCGACGGTCGCCGTCCGGAGACGGAAGAGCGCGCCCATCGAGGCGCGGACGGTCTTCGGGCTGAACAGATCGGCGCAGCCGGAAAGGATCACGCGGTCGATACCGAACGCG
Source organism: Clostridia bacterium (assembly GCA_024404475.1). Classification (GTDB taxonomy): domain Bacteria; phylum Bacillota; class Clostridia; order Oscillospirales; family CAG-272; genus JAKSPV01. Next base: position 17,447 of record JAKSPV010000013.1, read on the forward strand.
GAGGCGCTGCGGAGCACGGTGCCGAGGTTGCCGGGGTCGCGGACGTCGGAAAGCATCAGAAGACGCTCGCCGCAATAGCGGTCTGCCGCCTCTTTTTCCGCTCCCGCGGGGACGTTTTCGTGTGCCGGATCGTCTGTCCGGAGAACGAAGACAAGGCCCTGGGGGGCCATCTCCGTCGAGACCTTTTCAAAGGCCCCGGAGGACAGCACCACAAGGCGTGCGCCTTTGTCACCGGCCGCTTCGGCAAGCGCGAGCGGTTTCCCGCCCGCGGCGTACGCTTCCTCGGAAAGAAGAGCGCAGACGACCTGCCGCCTGCCGAGCGCTTCCTCGGCGAGTTTGATCCCCTCGGCGAGGAAAAGCCCGGTCTCGCGGCGATACTTCGCGTCCCTCAGTTTCGAGAGCATCGTGACGGTCTCGCCGGTGCGCGCGGTGATATGTTCAAATCGGGCTTCGTTTTTCATCTTGTCTCCGCAAGTTATTGATACACAAAAACCCGGCAAAACCGGGTTTTTGAATCTGCTTACAGGGCAGCTTTTGCCTTTTCGCAGAGGTCGGCAAACGCCGCTTTATCAGCGATTGCGATCTCAGACAGCATCTTTCTGTTGAGGGTGATGCCGGCGAGTTTGAGGCCGTGCATCAGCGTGGAATAGTTCATGCCGTTGACCTTCGCCTCAGCGGAGATACGGGCGATCCACAGAGCGCGGAAATCGCGTTTCTTCTGCTTGCGGCCGATGTAGGCATAGTTACCGCTCTTCATGACGGCTTGTTTAGCCATCTTAAAGTGCTTGCTCTTGGCACCCCAGTAACCCTTCGCTGCCTTCAGAACTTTATTTCTTCTCTTGCGCGTCATCATCGCGCCTTTAACTCTTGCCATTGTTTTAGCTTCCTTTCGTTAATATCGGGCGTCTTACTTGCAGATGAGCTTTCTCACGTTTGCAGTCACCTGAGCGGAATCGATCATGGAGCTGCCGCGGAGATGTCTCTTGCGTTTTGCGTTCTTCTGGCCGAGGTTGTGACGGTGATCGGAGTGATAAATCTTGATCTTGCCGGAGCCGGTCAGGTGGAATCTTTTCGCAGATGCCTTATGCGTTTTGATCTTAGCCATTGTATTTCGTCCTTTCGATTGAATGAAATTCTAAATTTAACCCTCAGGGGGATTAACGGAATGTATATGCGGAGAAGTCACTTGGCGGCCTTGACGGGAGCGAGAAACATGGAGACCTGACGGCCTTCCATGACCGGCTTCTTGTCGATCGTACCGTATTCAGAGCAGAACTCTGCGAAACGCTCCAGCAT
>JAKSPV010000130.1 GCA_024404475.1 Clostridia bacterium
GGCGGAAACGCGTAAGAGGAGTCCGCGGATCGCTCCGGCGCGAAGCGCGGCTTCCGTTCGGTCGCCGTTCTCCTCTTTCAGAAGGGCGGACGAGGTGATGTCGCCGAAAAAGGTTCGTGCCGTGATCTCCTCCGGCTGTTCGGGGTCGGGCTCGCCCGGTTTCGGCAGGAGCGTGATCAGTGCAAAGAGGACGACGGCAAGCACGAGGAAGACGGCCGCGCAGGCGATGATCGGCGGCGTACGCGGGTCGCTGTTGGTTTGTGCCATGGCGACCTCCTATCGTTTGCGGCGCGCGGACCGTCAGCCGATCCAGCGGCCAGACAAGCAGATTATCGAGCAATACGGCAAGAAGAACGGCGTCGGCGCAGCCGAGTGCACGGAACAGAAGCGTAAAGACTGCGGCCAAAACTCCATAGAGGACGCGGCCGCGCTGCGTCATCGGCGACGTTACGGGGTCGTTCAGAAGGAAGAACGCGCCGAGGAGCGTTCCGCCGCTGCATAGGAGCAGAACAAGTGAAACGAGAGGATCGGTATCAGACGGGATCATCAGCATACCGACGGAGGAAACAAACAGATACGGCACCGTGATCTCCCACGAGATCTGTCGGCGGCAGATCAAAAAGATACCGCCGGCGAGGAGAAGAAGCGCCGAGGCGTCTGCGGCAGGGCCTCCGCCCACACCGAAGAGGAGCGACAAGGGGGACTTCGCCTCCAGAACGAAGGACGCAGGAACGCTCGTCCACGCGGTCTCCGCCGGGAAAACGGCGCGCAGAAGAAGAATCGCGGCGCCGGCAGGATTGATCACGTTGCAGCCGAGGCCGCCGAAGCACTGTTTGACAACAAGAATGGCAAAGGCGCTGCCTAAGGCACCTGCCCACACGGGAGCAGACGCAGGCAGAAAAAGCACGACGAGAAGCCCTGTGACGGCGGCCGTTCCGTCCAGCACCGATGCGGGACGTCGGAACAAAAGACCGAAAAGAAATTCCGTCAAAAGAGCCGAAAGAACGGACAGGACAGCCGCGGCGGCAAAGTGCCACCCGAAAACGATCGCGGCACAGACTGCCGTCGGGAAAAGTGCAAGCAAAACGTCAAGCGACATGCCGCGGACGGTACCGCCGATACGGTTATGCGGAGCTGATTCCGACAGAAGGATCGACGAAGGGACGACGATCTCCCGCGTTACGGTGGCGTTTTTATCGTCAGTTCGTTTCATCGGGGACCTCCTCTCCGGCGTTTTTCTCTACGGAAAACGTGCGTTTGGCTTCGGCAAGGCGGGCCGAGACGTTCACGGTGCCGGGGCAGACGAAAGCACAGGCACCGCAGGAAATACATGATGCAAGGCCGATCCGCTCCGCCTCCGCGCGGTCGTCTTTTTCAAGTGCGCGGAAGATAGCGCCGGGCGCGAGACCGACAGGACAGACGTCGGCACAGCGGCCGCAGCCGATGCAGGTCGGCTCGAGGTACGGATGACACGGGATACGGCTGTGACCGAACGCGAGGATCGCGGCGGTTGCTTTTTCAACGGGAACGTCGGCGAGGGCGGCTGATCTGCCGTTCATGACACCGCCGGTCAAGACAAGATTGGGTGTGCGGCGCAGCCGGACGCCGGACAGAATTTCGGAAATGCTCATGCCGATCGGCACACGCACCGTGCACGGTTCTTTGACGGCACGGCCGCCGAGCGACAAAACACGCTGCGTCATCGGCTCGCCCGCGGCAAAAGCGCGGTAAACGGCGAGGCACTCCTCCGCGGTAACAACAAGAGGATCCGAATCCTCACCGGCAAAGAGCGCCGAGAGGACGGTCGGGTGGGAGGCAGGATATGTACGCTCGACCGGGCAAAGGGTGAGATACCGGCTGTCGCCGATCGCCTCTTTAACAAAGAAGCAGGCCTTCGTGTCATCGGCGCACACGGCGAAGCGTGCGGAGCGGGCACCGCACGCGCGAAGCAGGATCTTCGCGCCGCCGACGATCGCCTTCGCGTGCGTACGAAGGAGCGCGTGGGCAAAATGGATCATCGGATCGTCGTCAAAAGCGGAGACGATCAGATCGGGATTCTCTCCCGCGGCGGCAATCCGCGCGGCAAGAGAGTCGCCAAAAGGTGCCGCTTTGATACCGGCGGAGCGGATCATATCAAGCAGCTGCTCCGGCGGTGTCTCCGAGAGTTTCGTGCGGCAGGGAGCAAGCGACGGGTCCGGCGTCATCTGCCCGTCAGATTCGATACGAACGGCGGGGACGGCGCTGCCGTCGGCCAGAAGATGATCCTCCGTCGAGACGACCGTACCGGAAGCAGAGGCGTGGGCAGGTGTGCCGGACGGCGGATCGGACAGTTTCGTTCCGACATATACAAAATCACCGACGGCGACGAGAGGCGTTACGTCTTCCGCGCGGTCGGAGAGCGGTACCGTGACAAAAGACGCCGTCATTGTTTCGATCTGTCTTTCAGCAGACGACGCGAGACCGCGCTGTCGGATTCCTCCCCTGATCTGATACTTCATTCCGTTGCCCTGCTTTCCGGATAAACTTTTCCTTATCCATTGTAAACAAAAACCCCCGTTTTGTCAATCCGAAAGCGGATGAAAACGGGGAATATTTACGGTTTCAGGGCAAAACGATCGCGGCACGGCGGCGCGCGTCGGTGCCGGCGGCGTATTTTTCTTCGAGCGGGATCCAGCGGGAGCGAAAAACGGCGATGTCGTCGCCTCTCGCGGCGATGCGGGCAAGCTGCTCTTCCGCTGAAACGTCGGAGTAAACGGTGATATCGGCGTAGGAGCCGAGAGCCGGGTGGAGCGCGTAACTGCCCTCGACGATGAGGAGGCGGGACGGCGGGACGGAGACGTGCTCTTCCCGGAAGCTGCCGGTATGGCAGTCAAAAGCGCGGTAGGTAAAGCCGGCGGACGACTTTGCGTGCGGCACGATCTCCTCGAGGATACGCTCGTAGTCGATATTCCCGCCTGGCTCGGCGAGGCGCTTTTCCGTCCGTTTTACCAGTGGTAGAAAGAAATCGTCAAGGTGGACGACGGCGCCGTCAAAAAGCCGCGCGAGGATGCCGGCGGCGGTCGTTTTACCGGA
>JAKSPV010000131.1 GCA_024404475.1 Clostridia bacterium
CGGTCGTCTTCCCCGCGCCGGTCGAGCCGACGAACGCGATCTTCTGGCCCGGATGGGCGTAAAGCGAGATGTGTTTCAGGATCGTATGCTCCGGGACGTAGCCGAAGGAAACGTCGTCGAACACGACGTCGCCGCGCATGCCTTCCATCGGATCGGCATCGGGAATATCTGCCATTTCCGGATCCATATCCATGATGCCGAAGACGCGTTCCGCGCCGGCGAGCGCCGCAAAGATCGTCGTCATCTGCTGGGAGATGTTATTGATCGGCATGGCGAAGTGGCGCGAGAAACCGCAGAAGGTGGAGAGGCCGCCGACGTCGAAGCCCTTGAAAATGCAAAGCAGGCCGCCGACGCCCGCCGTAACGGCAAAGCTGATCTGCGAAGTGTTGCCCATGACGGGGCCCATGATACTGCCGTAGAACTGCGCTTTGAACTGTTTATCACGCAGATCGTTGTTGAGCGCGCCGAATTCCTCTTCGCAGACGGATTCGTGGTTGAAGACCTTGACTACCTTGGAACCGGTAACGGTCTCCTCGATGTAGCCGTTGACCGCGCCGAGCGCCGCCTGCTGACCGGCGTAATATTTGCCGGATGCCTTGGCGATCGCCGCGCCGCCGAACGTGAAGATCGGGACGAATGCGACGGTGATCAGCGTCAGCCAGACGTTCGTATAGAGCATCAGCGCGAAGGTACCGACGAGCGTAATCGCGCCGGAGACGAGACTCGTCACGGTGTTGTTGATCATCGTGTCGATGTTATCGATATCGCTCGTGAAACGGGACATGATCTCGCCGGTGGTGTTGGTATCAAAATAGCGGAGCGGGAGCGTCTGCAAGCTGTCAAAGAGGTCGCCGCGCAGTTTTTCGATCGCGTTCTGAGAAACGCGGAGCATGATGCGTCCCTGCAAATACGTCGTCACGATACCGACGGCGTACACGATCGCGAGGATCACGAGCGTCTGGAAAAGTGCCGCGATGCGCTCCTCCGCGGGAACGGACGAATCAGCGACGTTGTTGATGACCGGACGCATCAGATACGAGCCGGCCAGCGACGTCAGCGTGCTGACGATCATGCAGAAGAAGACGACGAAAAGTTCGAGTTTATAAGCCGCGATGTATTTCAGAAGGCGGGCGATCGTCTTCTTGGCGTTCTTCGGTTTGCCCTTCATACCGGGCGCACCGCCGCGGCGTCCGCCGCCGGGGCCCGGGCGTCCGGCTTTGCCGGAAACGGCGCGCGCGTAGCGCTTCTGGAGTTCTTCAAGAGAACGTTTCATTGTGCACTGCCCTCCTTCCGATCCATCTGGGAGTTATAGATTTCCTGGTATTCCAGATTGGAGGCAAGGAGTTCTTCGTGGGTACCGATGCCGGTGATCTTTCCTTCGTTGACGACGATGATCTTATCCGCTTCCATGACGGAATTGATGCGCTGCGCGATAATGATCTTCGTGGCGTCCGCAAGCGACGTGCGGAAGGCTTCGCGGATACGCGCTTCCGTCGCCATATCGACGGCGGATGTGGAGTCGTCGAGAATGAGGATCTTCGGCTTTTTAAGGAGCGCTCTGGCGATGCAGAGGCGCTGTTTCTGTCCGCCGGAGACGTTGGCGCCGCCCTGCTCGATGCTGTGGTCGTAGCCGTCTGTCTGTGCGGAAACGAACGCGTCCGCCTGTGCGCTGGCTGCCGCCGCGCGAAGTGTGGCAAGATCGGCGTTCTCGTCGCCCCAGCGGAGGTTATCCGCCACGGTACCGGAGAACAGGACGTTCTTCTGCAGCACCATGCCGACGCCTTCGCGGAGGTTATAAAGACTGTAATCGCGGACGTTCACACCGTCGATGAGGACTTCGCCCTCGTCCACGTCGTAGAGACGCGGGATCATCGAAACGATCGTCGTTTTGCCGCAGCCGGTCGAGCCGATGATGCCGACCGTTTCGCCGGCACCGATCTTGAAGCTGATCCCGTCGAGAACCTTCTCCTCGCTGTTCTTATAGTAGCGGAAAGACACGTTCTTGAATTCGATCTCGCCGCGCTTGACGGTCAGTTCGGGATAGGCGGCATCGACGTCGCTGATATCGAGCTTTTCGTCGAGCACCTCGGCGACACGCTTGCCGGAAGCGAGCGCACGGGAGAGCTGCATGAAAAGCATCGTGACCATCATGAGGGAGAAGAGGATCTGCGTGATGTAGGTGATGAACGCGGTGAGGTCACCCGTAGACATACCGGTGTTGTTGGCGACCATGTTGCCGCCGAGCCACATAACGGCGATCGTCGTCGCGTTCATGAAGAAGGACATGACCGGGGAGATCATGATGATCATCATCATGGCACTCATGCCGGTCTTTTTCAGCTCGCCGTTCGCTTTGGCGAACTTCTCTTTCTCTTTATCCTCCCGGACGAAGGACTTGACGACACGGACGTTCGTCACGTTTTCCTGCACGGTGGAGTTCAGTCCGTCGATCTTGCCCTGCACCGCGGAGAAGCGCGGGAAGCCCTTCCAAATGAAGAACGCGATCGAAATGATCAGAAGCGGAACGGAAACGGCAAGAACGACCGAAAGCGGCGGGCTTGTCAGAATCGCCATGATAAGGCCGCCGATCAGCATACCGGGCGAGCGAAGCGCCATGCGGAGCATCATGAGAACGAAGTTCTGCAGCTGCGTGACGTCGTTCGTCAGTCGGGTGACGAGCGAGCCGGTGGAAAAGCGGTCAATATTCGCAAAGGAATATTTCTGTACCTTGCCGTAAAGGTCGGCGCGAAGATCGGCCGCGAAGTTGACGGATGCTTTCGTACCGAAGTACGCACCGCCGACACCGCCGATCATCATCAGGATCGCCGTCAGGATCATGCCGACCATGATGGCAACGATGAACGCCCAGTTTTCGCCGAAATAACCGAGCATTTTTTCGGCAAAGGGAGACGGCGTTTCGATCTCCTCGCCGTTTTTGACGCCGTAGTCGATGATCATCGCAAGCAGTTTCGGCATGAGCACCTCGCCGATGACCTCGACGATCATACAAAGCGGGCCGATGATAAAGTACGGCAGGTAAGGTTTGATATACTTA
>JAKSPV010000132.1 GCA_024404475.1 Clostridia bacterium
CCTCAACGCCGGGAACGATTACACCCGCGAAATGGGCGCGTCGTGCCCGTCGCCCGTCGTCTGGTTCTCCCGCGAGCCGATTGACCTTGATACCATCCGACCCGGCGACAGAGCGATCTGCATCCGGGACGGCGCGATCGTCACCGCTACGCGCGAGGCGCCGAAATGGGAAGAGATCCTCCCGCTCTCCGGCATCCTTCTGCCCGGGCTCCACAACGCCGAGAACTACATGGCGGCGATCGGCGCGACCTTCGGACTCGTCAGCTTTGACGCCATCCGCCGCGTCGCCGGAACGTTCGCCGGTGTCCCGCACCGGCTCGAACTCGTCCGCACACGGGACGGCGTCGCGTTCTATAACAGCTCCATTGATTCTTCGCCGACGAGAACGCTGGCTGCGCTCTCCGCGCTCGGCGAGCGCGAGATCGTGTTGCTGCTCGGCGGGTACGACAAACACATCCCGTTCGCCCCGCTCGCAGACGGCATCGCGTCGCGCGGACACGTCCGCGCTCTCGTTCTGACCGGCGCGACCGCGCCGCTCATCCGCGCGTCACTTGACGCGTCGGACGCGATGCAGCACAGCGGCATCCCCGTTTACCACGAGCCCGATTTCGACGGCGCGTTCTATAAAGCCGCCGCCCTCGCCGAGCCCGGCGACGCCGTTCTGCTCTCGCCCGCGTGCGCGTCGTTCGACGCGTTCCCGAACTTTGAGCGGCGCGGCGAACACTTCCGTGACCTCGTGCTCGGCCTCTGATCCCTCCCGAAAGGAGCTCCCATGAAGAAAAGCAAAACGCTTCTCGAACTGTTCCTCGCGTTCCTCAAGATCGGCGCGTTCACGTTCGGCGGCGGCTACGCCATGATCGCCATTCTCCAAAACGAACTCGTGCAGAAAAAAGCGTGGATCGCCGAGGACGAATTTCTCGACATCGTAGCGGTCGCGGAATCGACACCCGGACCGATCGCCATCAACGCCGCAACGTACATCGGCTACAAGCGCGCGGGCGTCCTCGGCTCCGCCGCGGCGACCGTCGGCGTCGTACTCCCGTCGTTCGTCATCATCTACGTGATCTCGCTCTTTTTTGACGCTTTCATCGCGCTCACCGTCGTCAAAAACGCGTTCCGCGGCATCCAGGCCGCGGTCGTCTATCTGATCCTTGCGGCGGGCGTGCGGATGCTGAAAAAACTCCGCCGCGATCCCGTGTCGGTCACGCTGCTTTGTCTCACCGTCGCCTGCATGGTGACGCTCTCGATCCTCGCCGTGTCGTTCTCGACGATCTTCTATATCCTCCTCGGCGGGCTTGTCGGCTTTGTCGTCTGGCTCTGCCAGCGACAGAGAGGGGGCGACGCGAAATGATCTTTCTTCGCCTCTTTTTGACGTTTTTTGAGATCGGCGCCGTCTCGTTCGGCGGCGGCTACGGGATGCTCGCTCTCATGCGCGAGCTCGTCGTCGGCAACGGCTGGCTGACCGAGGAAGAGATGCTCCGCTTTATCGCAGTCTCCGAATCGACGCCCGGCCCGATCGCCGTCAACATGGCGACGTTCATCGGCTCCCACGAGGGCGGCGTCCTCGGCGCCGCCTGCGCGACGCTCGGCGTCGTGCTCCCGTCGTTCATCATCATCCTCATCATCGCCGCGGTGCTCCGCAACCTGATGAAATACGGCGCGGTGCAGGGCGTCCTTTCGGGCATCCGGCCGGTCGTCGTCGGGTTGATCCTCGCGACCGCGGGAACGATGCTCCTCTCGACGCTCTTCGGCTTCTCGCACGCCGGCGACGCGTTTGCTCCCGACCTCATCGGGATCGCGATCTCCGCCGTCGTCGCGCTCGTCGCGTTCCTCTGGAAGCGCAAAACGAAGAAAAATCCGTCGGCGATCCTGCTTATCGTGATCGCCGCCGTTCTCGGCGCCGTCGGGTACGGGATTTAGGGGACGACGCAGGGGCTTCTTGAAAGAAGCCCCCGCACCCCCAAAAATTTTCAAACTGTTTCCCGACTGTTCCCATACGGAAAGATGAGGCCGTACGGTCTGTGCCGACAAAATTGGTGATGCTGCAAAGCGTTTAAGTTTTTCGGGGTCAAGGGGGACTTTGCAAAGTCCCCCTTGCGTCCCCCAAGGAGGAAGTCATGCTGCTGCGACGAAGAAAGCCGGAGCCGGAAGAAATGGCCGAAGGCGAGCTGATCGCCGCCGCGAAAGACGGTGACGACGGCGCCTTTGCCGAGCTTGTCCGGCGCAATCAGTCGATCGTCTACGGCACGCTCCTCCGGCTCGCGAAGAACAGACCGGACGCCGACGACCTCTTTCAGGAAACGTTCCTCGCCGCGTGGCGACACCTCGGCACCTTTGCCGGCGACGCGAAATTCTCTACGTGGCTCTGCCGCCTCGCCATCAATAAATACAAGGATAAAATGCGTGCCGACAAGGCGCGGCTGACCGCGCTCCCGACGGACGACGGGGAGGACGATCCGCTCCTCCGCATTCCCGACGACAGCGTCAGCGGCTCGCCCGAGGGCGAGATTCTCCGTGCCGAAACGGTCGCCGAAGTCCGCCTTGCTGTTGATGAACTGCCGGACGACCTCCGCGAAGCGCTCGTGCTTCGTGAGACGTACGACCTCTCTTACGATGAGATCGCCGTGCGGCTCTCCGTGCCCGTCGGCACCGTCAAAAGCCGCATCGCCCGTGCCAGAAATTCTCTCAAAAACATTCTCGAAAAGCGGAACTTTTTCCCGCCTGATCCGTCTAACCGGCAGAACGAAACGAAAGGAGGCACCGAGAATGACTGATCGCATCACATGCGAAGAAGCCGAACTCTTCATCAGCGCGTCGCTCGACGGCGAGCTTTCCCCCGAAGAGCAGGCATCGCTCGACAGCCACATCGCCTCCTGCCCCGACTGCCGCCGCTCGCTCGAAGAAGCGACAGCACTCCGGCAGATCGTCGGGGCGTCTCTCCGCACCCCGGACGAGTCGCTGACGGCAAACGTCACGGCGGCCGTGCGGGCGGATGCCCGCTCCCGGCGGCA
>JAKSPV010000133.1 GCA_024404475.1 Clostridia bacterium
GGAATATCTTCTGCCGACGCGACAGTTCTTTTTTCATTCGCCGCACCTCTCTTTCGTCTTTCCATTATACCACAACCGCGTCCTTTTTCGCAAGAGTCGCCTCCCGTTTTCATCTTTTTTCACAAAAGCCGCGCGTTCTGTTAAAGGAGCGCACTTTTTTCCGAAAAAACAAAGATGAAAAACGAAAATCCCCCTTGTTTCCCGCGGCGAGTTGTGCTATACTGAAACTGAACAAAAATTCTTTCTATGAAAGGAATCAATATCATGGCACAAAAAGACGATATCATCATGAATGGCGACGGCGTTGCCAAACTCGGTTTCCCGATGTGGCCGCAGTTCAACGAAACCATGTATGCCGACGTGGAGCAGACGCTCCGCAGCGGCAAGGTCAGCTACTGGACCGGCAAGAGAGGCATGGAGTTCGAGGAAAAGTGGGCTAAATGGTGCGGCGCCGGCTATGCGATCTCCTGCACGAACGGCACGGCTGCTCTTCACATCGCGATCGCTTCCCTGAACATCGGCCCCGGCGACGAGGTCATCGTTCCGTCCTACTCCTTCATCGCTTCTTCCTTCTCGATCGTCCAGGCCGGCGCTATCCCGGTGTTCTGCGACACGACCGAGGATCACGTCATTGACCCGACCAAGATCGAGGCGCTCATCACCCCGAGAACCAAGGGCATCGTCGTTGTCCACCTCTACGGCATCATGTGCGACATGGATCCCATCATGGCGATCGCAAAGAAGCACGGTCTGAAGGTCGTCGAAGACTGCGCACAGTGCTTCGGCGGTATCTACAAGGGCAAGAAGTCCGGCACCATCGGTGACGTCGGCTGCTTCTCCTTCTGCCAGTCCAAGCACTTCACCACCGGCGGTGAGGGCGGTATGGTCGTCACCAGCGACGAAGACACCGCTTGGGAATGCCGTTCGTTCCGTGACCACGGCTACGACGTCAAGACCAGAATGAACATGCTCGCTCTCGAGCAGAAGCTCCCCTACATCCACAACAGAGTCGGCTTCAACTACCGTATGACCGAGATGCAGTCCGTCATCGGCCTGCACGAGCTCGAAAGATTCGACAACTGGAACATGGCTCGCCGTAAACAGTACGCCGCTATGTACGACGAAGCGTTCAAGGGCCTCGACGGCATCGAGAGACTGCCGCTCAACACCCCTGACCGTCAGTGCGCTTACTGGTGGTACCCGATCAACCTCGATCCGAAGCGCTGCAAGCTGAAGGCTTCTGAGTTCATCGACAAGCTTGCTGCCGCTAAGATCCCGTGCTCCGGTATCCTGTGGCCGGAAGCATACCTTGAGAACGCTTACTCGAACCACGTCGGTTTCGGTACCGCAAAGTTCCCGTTTGAGTCCAAGGAATACACCAACGCCGCAAGCGTTGACTACAAGAACAATTCTTGCCCTGTCGCCGCTTCCCTCCGCGACGTGACCGTTTCCCTGTTCCTGCATCCGTCTTGGGAGCCCGAGCATATCCAGAGATGCATCGACGTCTTCAAGCAGATCATGAGCGAGAACCTGAAGTAATCAAAACGCCGGAAAGGGCGCTGTCCACGAGGCGGCGCCCTTTCTTTCACTACATGAAAAGGAGATCATCCCTATGAAAAAAGTCAAATGGGGCGTTATCGGCGCCGGTGGTATCGCCGATCGCCGCACCCTGCCCGGCATGATGCTGTCCCAGAACAGCGAGCTCGTCGCCGTCATGGAGATCGACGCCGCAAGAGCCGAAGAACTCCGCGTTAAATACGGCGCAAAGTATGCCTACACGAACGAGGCAGACCTTCTCGCCAACCCCGAGATCGAAGCCGTCTATATCGCTTCCCCGATCCAGTGCCACAAGGCACAGGCGATCGCCGCCGCCAAGGCCGGCAAGCATTTCCTGCTTGAAAAGCCCGCCGCTCCCACGATCGCCGAGGGTGAAGAGATCGTCGCCGCCGCGAAAGAGGCAGGCGTCCTCGCCGCGACCGGCTTCATGATGCGTTACCACGCATTCCACCAGAAGATCCGCGAGATGATCCTCCGCGGCGACATCGGCCAGGTCGTCTCCGCGAGAGCTCAGCTCACCTGCTGGTACCCCGAGATCCCCGGCGCATGGCGTCAGGTCAAGGCGCTCTCCGGCGGCGGCGCGCTCATGGACATGGGCGTACACTGCATCGACTTTGTCGAGTACCTCTCCGGCGGCAAGACCGTCCAAACGTGTGGCTTCAACGACACCAAGACGTTCTCCTACGACGTTGACGACTCCTCCAACATCCTCATCAAGCTGGACAACGGCGTCACCGCGTACATCGAGTCCCACTTCAACCTCCCGGACGACGCCGCGTTCTGCCGCATGGAATTCTACGGCACCGCCGGCAGCATCCTCGCCGAGGGCACGATCGGTCAGGTCGAGGGCGGCCGCGTGAAGGCAGTCCTGTCCGCACCGGCAGGCGGCTACAACGCCGCGCAGAACCGCACCACCTCCGGCGCCGTCGATCTCGAAGTCGAGTTCGGCAACATGTACGAGAAAGAGATCTCCTCGTTCTCCGACTCCATCCTGAACAGCACGCCGCTGACCGTACCGCTCGAAGACGCCATCCACGTCCAGAAGGTCGTCCTGGCGGCTTACAACGCATCCGAAAACGGCAAGACCGTGAACGTGTAAGTATCTAAAAACCGGGCTCTTCGGAGCCCGTTTTTTTGTCGTTTTCGGTCATAAAAAATTTTCAAAAACACCGAAAATTCCTCTTGCATAACCGAAAGCGGTGTGATACAATATCATTCGCGCCGCGCAAGCGACAATCCTTGGGAGGTTATAACAACATGGCAAAATACGTTTGTGAACTTTGCGGTTACGTCTACGACGAAGAAGCGGG
>JAKSPV010000134.1 GCA_024404475.1 Clostridia bacterium
TTGTTTCCCGTCGCCTTTTCAAAAGGCGACCGAGGGAGTGGGGCGAGGAGCCCCGTGCGAGGTTTGGGGCGGAGCCCCAACAAAGAGAACCCCCCAGAAAAAATCACAGGGAAACGGATGTTTCCCTTTTCTTTTTGCACGATCTGTGTTAGAATGGAGTTACTGAAAACAGGCGGAGGACGAAACGATGAAAGCTTTTGAGATCATGAACGAGCTCTGCGCCATGGCGCTGGAGAACAGCAGCTGGAAGCCGGGCGAGGGCACCTGCGACACGCTGAAAGCGGGCGACGCCTGCCGCGAAGCGGGAAAGGTCGCCGTCACGATGTTCGGCACGCCGGACGTGATCCGCGCGGCAGCCGCGTGGGGCGCCGACATGATGATCGTCCACGAGCCGCTTTATTACAACCACCCGGACAACCACTCCGACGAGGCGCAGGAAGTCGTGAAGCGCGCGCTGCTCGAGGGGACGGGGATGACGGTCTACCGCTTCCACGATCACTCGCACAAGGCGCGGCCGGACATGATCACGGACGGGCTCGTCCGGATCGTCTTCCCGGAGCTGGCCGCGGGCGACGCGTACGTCAGCGACCCCGGCCACCTGACGCTCACGGAGCCGAAGACGCCGCGCGAGCTCGCACGGGCATTTGAGCAGAAGCTCGGCATCCGCCGCGTCCGCATCGTCGGCGCCGCCGACGAGAAATGCACGCATATCGCGCTCCGCCCCGGCGATCCCGGCGGCGTTCTGGAAGAGCTGGCGACCGACTGGTGTGAAGTGGTCGTCGTCGGCGAGGCGTGCGAATGGCACCATTACGAATACGCGCGCGATGCCGCGCAGCTCGGGCGGAAGAAAGCCGTGCTCGTGCTCGGGCACGTCGGCTCGGAGCGGGACGGCATGGCGTACATCGCGTCGCTGCTCGCGGCGCGTCTGCCGGACGTCGAATTCCGGTATTTTGACTGCGGCGAGGTCTACACCTACGCAGACTGAAAGATACATCTTTCAATCGCGTTTTGTGGCTTTCATTGCCTTGCGGCAATGTTTTTGCTTCGCAAAACCAGCCCCGATTCCGCCCCAAAGAGGGTAAAAACATTTCCGACAGGGAGGTGACGGCGATGATCGCGGTCACGGATTCCGGCGTCGGAGGCGTCAGCGTGCTCCGCGAGCTCGTGCGTCTTCTTCCCGGAGAAGATTTCTGGTACTTCGGCGACACGGCGAACGCGCCGTACGGCACGAAGACGCGGGAGGAAGTCCTCGCCATCGTGACGGAAAACGTCCGGATGATGCTCTTCTGCGGTGCGGAGGCGATCGTCCTCGCCTGCAACACGGCGACGGGCGCCGCTGCCGCGGCGCTGCGGGAGACGTACCCCGACGTGCCGATCATCGGCATCGAGCCGGCGCTGAAGCCGGCGGCGATGGTCTCGCCGCACCCGCGGGTGCTGTCCATGGCGACGCCGCTGACGCTGCGGCAGGAAAAATACGCGGCGCTCGAAGCGCGGTTCGCCGAAACCGCCGACATCGTAGATCTGCCGTGCCCGGGGCTCATGGAACTGATCGAGGCGGGACACCTCGACGACGCGCTGCTGGACGCGTATCTCGACGAACTTCTCGCACCGTACCGGGACGTCCCGTTCGACGCGTGCGTCCTCGGCTGCACGCATTATCCGCACGCCTGGCGCGCGATCGCGCGTCATTTGTCCGCCGGCTGTGTGATCCTGGACGGCGGCGAAGGCACGGCGAGGGAAACGGCGCGGCGGCTCGCCGCGGCGGGGCTTCTGTCGGGGCGTACTGCGGGCGGCACCGTCCGCTTCTCGAACTCGCGCGGCGACGAGGCGACAGACCGTCTCGCGCGGCAGCTGCTGGAACAGGAATAGGTGCGGGGAAAACCCCGCACGGAAAGAGCAGGTCAGGCGACCTGCTCTTTATTTTTGTGCACTTCGGCGGCGCGCGAAACTTTTGCGCATAATACATGAAAAATCCTCTCATTTCCGTGAGAAATCTTCCGTTAATCCTTTACAAACAGCGGTTTTTGTGCTATCATTTTCTGTGAATGATCTGCTTTCGCAAAACGAAATCCGTAAAGCAAGACATATAAACAGAGGAGGAAACAAAAACATGGCAAGAAGAAAGCTTTCCATGGACGGCAACACCGCTGCCGCGCACGTCTCGTACGCGTTCACCGAAGTCGCCGCCATCTACCCCATCACCCCTTCCAGCCCTATGGCAGAAGTGACCGATACCTGGTCCGCTACTGACCATAACATCTTCGGCGAGAGCGCCCGCAACATTTTCGGCGACCGCGTGAAGATCATGGAGATGCAGTCCGAGGCCGGCGCAGCCGGTGCAGTCCACGGCTCTCTCGCCGCAGGCGCACTGACCACCACCTACACCGCTTCCCAGGGTCTTCTCCTGATGATCCCGAATATGTACAAGATCGCCGGCGAACTGCTGCCCTGCGTGATCCACGTCTCGGCACGCTGCGTCGCTTCCCACGCGCTCAACATCTTCGGTGACCACAGCGATATTTACGCCTGCCGTCAGACCGGCTTCGCGATGCTCGCCGAGACCAACCAGCAGGAAATCATGGACCTCGGCGCCGTCGCTCACCTTTCGACGATCAAGAGCCGCGTTCCGTTCCTGAACTTCTTTGACGGCTTCCGTACCTCCCACGAGATCCAGAAGATCGAGGCATGGGACTACGAAGACCTCAAAGAGATGGTCGATATGGACGCCGTCGCCGCTTTCCGCGCACGCTCCATCAACCCGGAACATCCCGTTCTCCGCGGCTCCGCTGAAAACGGCGATATCTTCTTCCAGCACCGCG
>JAKSPV010000135.1 GCA_024404475.1 Clostridia bacterium
CGAGATCGGGTACGATATGCTCTGCGTTACGAGCATGTACCGTCCGCTGACCGAAAAGCCGGAAGATTCCGTTGAGATCATGCGTGAAATCGAAATGATGTCGCGCCTCCGCTGCACGGCGGTGCTAAACAACAGCTCGATCGGTGCGGAAACGACGGCAGATGACGTCGTCGCGTCCGTCCCTTATGCTCGTCGCGTCGCAGAGCTTGCCGGCCTTCCCTATCTCGGAACGGCGTATTACGAAGCACTGCTGCCCGATCTGCCGGCGAAAATGAAAGATGCCGGTTTTACGGACGAGCCGCTTTTCCCGATGCGTGACGTCACGCGTCATCTTTATTGATTCAAAAAAGCCGCAAGGCATGGAGGTATACAATGAACAAAGTTACATTCAAGACTGACCTTTGTAAGGGCTGCGGCCTCTGCGTAGACGCCTGCCCCAAGAAGATCCTGTCGCTCGCGCAGTCCGAACTGAACGCGAAAGGTTATCATCCCGCCGTCATGACGAACCAGGAAGCATGTATCGCGTGCGCTATGTGCGCTCTCATGTGCCCCGACGTCGTCATCACTGTCGAGAAAGACGTATAAGGAGGTTCCGAGAACATTATGGGCAAGAAAGTTTTGATGAAAGGCAACGAAGCGATCGCGGAAGCCGCCATCGCCTCCGGATGCCTCTACTATTTCGGTTACCCGATCACGCCGCAAACGGAAATCGCGGAATTTATGGCCAAACGGATGCCGAAGGTCGGCGGTCTTTGCCTGCAGGCAGAGAGCGAGATCGCGGCGATCAACATGGCGCTCGGCGCATCCGCATCAGGTGTGCGCTGCATGACGTCTTCGTCTTCCCCCGGTATCTCGCTGAAGAGCGAAGGCATCAGCTACATGGCGGGCAGTGATCTTCCCTGCCTCATCGTCAACGTCCAGCGCGGCGGCCCCGGTCTCGGCGGTATTCAACCGTCCCAGCAGGACTACTACCAGGCGACACGCGGCGTCGGCCGCGGTGACCTCCGTCTGAGCGTTCTCGCACCGAACTCCGTGCAGGAAATGGCGTCGATGACGTGCGAAGCGTTCGACCTCGGTGACATTTACCGGATGCCCGTCATGATCCTCGCCGACGGTGCGCTCGGTCAGATGATGGAGCCGGTCGATTTCGATTCGCTTCCGCACCGCGAAGTGCCCGAAAAGACCTGGGCGACGAACGGCCACGGCGGCAAGCGCAAGAAGAACATCATCAACTCCCTATATATCGAGCCGCAGGTGCTCGAAGACTCGATCCTCGATCGTTATAAACGCTACGACACCGTCAAGGCAAACGAGACGAAGTTCGAGGACTACATGACTGATGACGCCGACATCGTACTCGTCGCGTTCGGCATCACCTCCCGTATCTGCAAATCCGCCGTCAACGCCTGCCGCGAACAAGGCATCAAGGCAGGTCTGCTCCGTCCGAAGACGCTTTGGCCGTTCCCGTCCGACAAGCTCCGCGAGATCGCTTCCCACACGAAGCACATGCTCTCCGTCGAAATGTCGATGGGTCAGATGGTCGATGACGTCCGCATCGCGGCAAACGGTCAGTGCCCCGTTTCGTTCTTCGGGCGCACCGGCGGCATGATCCCCTCCACTGAGGAAGTCATCGCCGAGATCAAAAAGATCGCCGCGTCGCTGAACTGAGGAAAAGGAGGAAACAACATGAAAACCGTATTTGAAAAACCGAAGGCGCTCTCCGACGTGCCTTTCCATTACTGCCCCGGCTGCACGCACGGCATCGTTCACCGCCTTGTTGCAGAAACGATCGACGAGCTCGGCATCGAAGGCAACACCATCGGCATCGCGCCGGTCGGCTGCTCCGTCTTTGCTTACAACTATTTTGAATGCGATATGATCGAAGCCGCACATGGCCGCGCTCCGGCTGTGGCAACGGGCGTCAAGCGCACGCATCCCGACAAAGTCGTCTTCACCTACCAGGGCGACGGCGACCTCGCCGCGATCGGCACCGCCGAGACGGTTCACGCCTCCACCCGCGGCGAGAACATCACGATCATCTTCATCAACAACGCGATCTACGGCATGACCGGCGGTCAGATGGCTCCGACCACCCTGCCCGGTCAGGTCACGGCAACGACGCCTTACGGCCGTTTCCGCAACATCCAGGGCTCGCCGATCCGTGTCTGCGAGATGCTCTCGACGCTTGACGGCGTTGCGCTCGCCGCACGCGTCACGGTGGACTGCCCGAAGAACGTCATGAACGCGAAAGCAATGATCAAAAAGGCGTTCCAGAACCAGATCGACGGCAAGGGGCTTTCCATCGTCGAAGTCCTTTCCACCTGCCCGACCAACTGGGGGCTTTCTCCGAAGGAAGCGATCCAGTGGCTCCGCGACAACATGATCCCTTATTACCCGCTCGGCGTATATAAGGACTGCGACACACGGGAGGTAAAGTAAGATGACACTCAGTTTCCTCTTCGCCGGCTTCGGCGGTCAGGGCATCCTGTTCGCCGGCAAGCAGCTCGCCAAAACGGCTATGTATGAAAACAAGCAGGTTTCGTGGCTTCCCTCCTATGGTCCGGAAATGCGCGGCGGCAGCGCCAACTGCTCCGTCATCATCTCCGACGAGGAGATCGGCAGCCCGCTCGTGAACTCCCCGGATATTCTCGTGGCGCTGAACCGCCCGTCGTTCGACAAGTTCGCGTCGAAGGTCAAGCCCGGCGGCACGCTCCTCGTCGATTCCACGCTCGTGAACGTGAAATGCGATCGGACTGACATCAACGTCGTGTACGTTCCGGCGACCGGACTTGCAAATGACAACAACAT
>JAKSPV010000136.1 GCA_024404475.1 Clostridia bacterium
AAAAGCCGCGCGAGGATGCCGGCGGCGGTCGTTTTACCGGAAGCACAGCGGCCGTCGATCGCCACAGTGACGTGGTCCCTCTCGCGAAGCGCGCTTTCAATGGCAGAAACAACGGGCAAAAGGCGCGCCGTCTCGGCTGTGATCAGCCGGTACGCCGGAGCATAGGCAGCGTGGTACGTGTCGGAATGACTGACGGCTGGCTCGCCCGCCGCGCGGTAGGCGGCGAGATAAGTGCGGAGTGCCTCGGACGAAAACGGCATCCCGCCGGCGGCGGTCAGCTCTTCAAGCAAAACGAGAGACGCGTCGAAATCTGTTTTATCGCCGGGTACGCGTGCTGCGTCGGCGAACATCCGTGCGACGGTCGCGGAGGAGATGTCGTCGGCTTTCGCGCGTGCGAGCGGCAGGCGCGCATAGCGGCCGAACAGTTCAACGGGAGCGTCGTACGGTGCGATATTCTCCCATTCTTTCTCGATGCGGCAGCGGCAATAGGATTCGTCGCGGACAAGGTGTCCACTGCCGAAGGCGGCCTGATACAGAAGCTTGACGGCGTCGGTCGGCTGCATTTTCGGATAACGTGCGGCTGCATTCCGGAGCGCCGCGGTCAGAATTTCGGCAGGCAAGGTCTGGTCTCCTTTCCGGTTGATTTTACAAGATAACGTCGCGGCAGAAGCCGCACGCGCACAAGAAGCAGATAGAGCATCGGCAAAAGAACGAGCTGCAAGACGATCGCCGGCCAAGTCGAAACGAAATACGACGTGAGAAAGATGCGAAACGTAAACCCGTCGGAGGCAAGCAGAAAGGCCCTGACGGCACCGGCGGCGAGCCGGCCGGCAAGCTGTGCCGACAGAAGTGAAACGAGGATATCCGGCAGCGTCTTCCCCGTACGGATCCATCTCATGCCGAGCCCGGCGACGAGCCCGTACACGGCGCACTCGACCATCATCGGCGGCAGATACAATGCTCCGGGCATGCCGGTGATGAGCGACGAGAGCAGCGGGCCGGCGAGGCCGCAGAGTGCCCCGTAAAGCGGGCCGCACACGAGCCCGCAGAACAGGGACGGCAGATGGATCGGCGAGAGATAGGTGCCGAGGCCGGGGATCAAGTGAAAAACGTACGGCAGAACGACGGACAGCGCCACCATAAGGGACGCGTAGACGAGGCGGCGGAGCGCCTCGCGGCTGAGAGCAGAACGGGCTGGGGCTGACATGTTGACCTTTCTCCGGCAGAGGCCGGAACAAAAAGAAGGCATCCTTTCCCTTTCCCGGGGAAACGATACCTTCTGCGTATCCGATAAAGCGTAAACGTGCTGGACTCACGGAAGCTGCTGCTTCCCCTCTGCCGACTTCTGCCGACACGGATACTATACCACCCGGCGCGGTGACTGTCAAGCGGATTTTTCCGCTCCAGCGGCAGCGCCGTCAGTTGCCCTCGGCATCTGAGCCGTCGATCGTGCGGTGCTGATACTCCTTCGAGAGCTGCAGCGTACTGCGGAGAAAACGCTCAAAGTACGGGCGGATCTCCGGGGAGACGAGCAGAACTTCACGCCGGAGAAGTTCTTTCTCACGCGCCTTGTCTTCGACAGGCAGGCCATGTTCCTTTTTATAAGCGGCGACTTCGCGGACGGCGGCCATGCGCGCTTGAAAGCGCCGCGCCATTTCGGCATCCACGCGGTCGATCGTTTCTCTTGCTTTTGTTAAAGAATCCATGACACCCTCCGTCAGAGCAAATCGGCGGCGGAGAGGATCAGCCGCTCCGTCTTTTCCCAGCCGAGGCAGGCGTCGGTGATAGACTTGCCGAACGTACCGCCGCCGACCGGCTGTGCACCGTCTTCAAGGTAACTTTCGATCATAAAGCCCTTGACGAGCCGTTTAATCTCCGCGTTCTGCCGGCAGGAGGACAACACCTCGCTGACAATACGCGGCTGCTCGAAAGGATCCTTGCCGGAGTTCGCGTGGCTCGCATCGACGATGAGCGCCGGGTTTTGGAGCAGGCTTGACGCGTAGAGTTCGGAGAGCCGGGTGAGATCTTCATAGTGGTAGTTCGGGAGCATCTCGCCGTGCCGATTGACATAACCGCGAAGGATCGCGTGGGCAAGCGGGTTGCCGTGCGAATGGGCTTCCCAGCCGCGGTAGATGAACGTATGGCACCCCTGCGCCGTATGGATCGCGTTCATCATGACGGAGAGGTCGCCGCTCGTCGGGTTCTTCATGCCGGTCGGCACCTCAATGCCGCTCGCGGTCAGACGGTGCTGCTGGTTCTCGACGGAGCGTGCGCCGACGGCGACGTACCCAAGCACGTCGTCAAGGTATTTATAGTTTTCGGGATAGAGCATTTCATCTGCGGAAATGAAACCCGTCTCGCGGACGACGCGCATATGGAGCTCGCGGATCGTGATGATACCGCGGAGCAGGTCGGGCTTCTCCATGGGATTCGGCTGATGCAGAAGTCCCTTATAGCCGTCACCGCTCGTGCGCGGCTTGCCGGTATAAACGCGCGGGACGAGGAAGAGTTTGTCTTCCACCTGCTCCTGCAGCCGGGCAAGGCGCGCCGCGTATTCGAGGACGCTGTCTTCGTTATCGGCGGAACACGGTCCGACGATAAGGACAAGTCGGTCGTCCTCGCCGGTGAAGATGCGCCGAAGCGCCTCGCGGAAATGCCGCTTTGGCTGACCATCCACGGGCTCCCGGCGGAAGTCGCGAACGTGATGACGCGCGCGCGGGCCGTCTTCCCGAACTTCGACTGCGGCATCCACTGGCACGTCTGGCAGCATTCGAAGCCTGAC
>JAKSPV010000137.1 GCA_024404475.1 Clostridia bacterium
CGTCCGTCCAGATGTCGTGTCCGTAGGCCGGCATCTCGGTAAACGAAGCGTCACCGCCGGCGCGGCGCAGTGCCTCGACCATGTAGACCGACGCGCCGAACGGCACGGCGTCGTCCTCCGTTCCGTGGTACGCACGGACAGGGACGTTTTTGAGCCCCTCCATATTCCACGGCAGACCTCCGCCGCAGAGCGGCGCGCCCGCGGCAAAGAAGTCCGGGTACGTTTGCAGCATATCCCACGCGCCGAAGCCGCCCATCGAAAGCCCCGTGACCGTGATGCGCTCCCGGTCGGCGTTCGTCTCCGCGATCACGCGGTCGGTCAGCTCTTTCAGCAGCGGGATGAGGTGCGTCCAGATCGTTGTCATCGGGCATTGCGGCGTAAGCGTCAGAACACGGAGCCCGTGATAGTCCTGATCCGCGATAAAGTGCTCCGTGAAGCCGTGGATGACGCGCCCCTCTTTGATGTCGTCGCCGCGCTCGCCGATGCCGTGCAGAAAGAGGATCAGCGGCAGGGATTCCTTTGTCGGGTCGAAGCCGGTCGGCTTTGTGATCAGCGCCGGGATCGTCACCCCGTCGCGCGAATGTGTCAAAAGTTCTTTCATGTCATTTAACCTCCGGTGCAATTACCTTTTCGCCGTCAAAGAGCAGAACGCCGAAGCCCGAGCCCATCATGCCGCCGCGGGCGAGGTAGTCGGCATAGGCGCGCTGCATCGCCGTGTCCCGCGGAAGCGTCCCGGGGTCGTAACTGTCCCGCCTGCCGAAGACGCGCCAGAGATCGCTGTGGTTCTCCTGCCGTTCGACCTCGACGATATCAAATTCGCGATAAAACGAAACGACGTTCGAGCCCTCGGGCAGCATCTCCGCGAGCGGCGGATAAAGCAGCCACGAGTGACAGACGAAGACCGCGGGCAGCGCGATGCCGAGAAAATCCGCCGCCTGCCGGTAGGAATCGAGGCGGTCCGCCGCGCGGATCGGCCCGTCTTCCGGGATATGGATGTGGTGGACGATCGTATTTTTTTCGAGGTGCACGCCGGCTCTGTCGTACGGCTCGTCGAACGGGTAGTGGCTGATCTGCTCGAATTCGAGCCGGCCGAGCCGGATGACCTCGCCGCGCAGGAGCCCCGCCACCCACCAGAACTGTTTCGGAATGCCCCAGCGGCCAAAGCTCCGGCGGAACGTTTCCGCCCAGATCACGATATCGCGCATCGAATCGTAGAAAATCTGCTCCGTCGCACCGAGCGGACGGTAGACTGTCTCCCACGAGCGGCGCGTCATCATGGCGCAGTATGCGAGCGCGAGGCGCTCGCCGTCGATGCCGCGTGCCGCGGCAAACGAGAGGATGTCGGGGTACGTGTTGACTTTTCCGAACGTCTTGTCCTCGACCGTTCCGAAGAGCGCCGAAAGTTCCGGTGATGCTTCGATCTCCGATACCGTTTCCGTCACCGCGTCGGCAAGCGACGCCGGGAAGCGGCTCTTCTCGTACAGCGCGGTCAGCCATTGTCTCTGCATTTCGGTCGTATCCTCCCCCGACTTAGGTTTTCTTTATCATACACCAAACGGGACGAAGATGCAAGGGTTGAAAACGTGAAAAAGCCAAGGCCTTCCGGTCTTGGCTTTCTGTATTGGCGATGCCAGAAACCTTTTTCAAGGTTTTCGGGGTGCAGGGGGGCTTTTGCAAAAGCCCCCCGTGTCTTTTATCATCTCGCGCAGGGCGGCAAGGGCGTCGGACAGGCCGCCGACGGCGCCGATCAGACCGCACGCGACCGCCTCCTTGCCGTCGATGACGGAGCCGACGTCGGTGGCGATCTCATCCGTCTGCATCAGCATTTCGCGGAAGCGGTACTCCGTGACCGCCGAATGAGCGACGATGAAATCAACGATCCTGTCCTGCATCCGTTCGAACGAGTAATACGTCTGCGGCGCGCCGATGACCGTCCCGCTGATCCGCACCGGGTGGATCGTCATCGTCGCCGAGGGGACGATGAACGATTTTTTCGCGCTCACCGCGAGCGGTACACCGATCGAATGACCGCCGCCAAGCACGAGCGACACCGTCGGCTTCTGCATGCTCGCCACCAGCTCCGCAAGCGCGAGTCCCGCCTCCACGTCGCCGCCCATCGTGTTCAGAATAAGGAGCAGCCCGTCGATTTCGTCGCTTTCCTCGACTGACACGAGCAGCGGGATCAGATGCTCGTACTTCGTCGCCTTCTGCCCCTCGGGCAGGGCGTAATGCCCTTCCACCTGCCCCACGATGCTGAGGCAGCGGATCGTTTCCCCTCCGCGCCGCGCTATCGTCCCGCCCGTTTTCAGAACGTCGTCGAGTTCCTCCTCCGCGCTCTCTTCCTTTTCGCTTGTTTCGTCGTCTCTCATGTTTTCCTTTTCCTTTCGGCATGATCTTCCGGTAGTATGCGCCGCCCGGGTGAAAAATTACCGTCTGCCCTATCTTTTCCGCTATTCCGCGGCAAAAAATTCGGCAGATTCCTTGATTTACGGGATTTTTTATTGTATAATAACGAAGAGTGAGCTATATGCTTCCGAAACCACATTCTGTAAAGGAGTTTTTATCTATGAGCGACATCGCCTACTCCAAAGAAGTAGAAAATATGTGCTGTGTTGCCAAGGGCCCGCAGCACGGTCCGGCTCCCATTCCCGAAGAGGGCAAATGGGTGCTCGCAAAGGAAATCAAAGACATCTCCGCCTACACGCACGGCGTGGGCTGGTGCGCACC
>JAKSPV010000138.1 GCA_024404475.1 Clostridia bacterium
TCGATCGTGCCGACGGGCTTGCCGTCCCGGGCAATGACGAACGGGGGCAGGTCCTGGTCGATCGCGCCGGTCTCGGCGCGGTAGGTCGTGATCGCTTCCTCGGCGGACGCGAAGGTGCGGCCGTCGCCGAGAACGTGCGTGTGCCAGCCCTTCTCGACCATTTTCCAGTTGGCTTCGTAGCGGTCCATCGTGATCTGCATTCTGCCGCCGCCGGACGCGATCATGGCGTCGAACGAGCCGTCGCGGAGCTCCGCGAGGAACGCCTCGAACGGGCGGACGTACTCGAGTGCGGACGTCTCGCCAACGTCTCTGCCGTCGAGCAGGACGTGGATGCGGACGGTTTTAACACCCTCCGACTTTGCCTCGCGGATCATTGCTTTGAGGTGGTCGATATGGGAGTGCACGTTGCCGTCGGAGAAAAGACCGAGGAAGTGCAGGGTGGAGCTGTTCTTCTTCACGTTGGCGATGACTTCCTGCCATGCGGCGGAGGCGAACATCTTACCGGTCTCGATCGACTGGGAGACGAGCTTCGCGCCCTGCGCGAAGACCTGCCCGGAGCCGAGCGCGTTATGGCCAACCTCTGAGTTGCCCATATCGTCGTCCGTCGGCAGACCGACGGCGGTGCCGTGTGCTTTGAGGCAGAGAGTCGGGATCGAGTTGCTGAGCCGGTCGAGCGTAGGCGTGTATGCCGATGCCACGGCGTTCCATTCGTTGCCGGGGCCCATGCCGACGCCGTCCATGACGATCGTCAATACGGGGCCGTCAACGCCTTTGAAGCGAGTTGATTTTTCAAGTTTCGGGAGAGTGTTCATAGTGGTGCTCCTATCTATATAATGCTTATGGATTGACGTTTGTGACGGTCAGCGCTTTTTCCGGCGGCGGTGCTCCGGCTTTTTATCTTCCGGAAGCGAGCGGAGGTAGAGCGCGTGATCGGCGGCGGCGCCGAGCGCCGGCAGAAGAGCGGAGAAGAGACCGAAGAGCCGGATGAGGAGATCGGCTCTGACCGGACCGTCGTTTTCGCCGGCTCCGGCGAAGATCGCGGTCAGAAGAAGAACGGTCATGGCGGCGACGGGAAAAACGGCGACGCGGACGGCGTGCCATTTGACCGGGCTGACGAGCGCGGCGAGCGACACGAGCACGGCGGCGCCGAGCCCGATGCCGACGAAGAGCCACGCAAAGACCGAGAGCGTTCCCCCGACCCACTCGGCGTATTCGGCATCCTCCGCACCGCGGACGGCAGCGGCGGAAACGATCCCGGTGACGGCGGCACCGACGGCACCGGCGGCACCGGCGGCGAGTTCGATGCGGGCAAGCGTGCGGCGGCACCTCTTCGAAGTGATCCAGATCGGCGCGAGGGCGGCCGCGAGCGAGCCGAGGGCGACGAGCACGGCGGCAAACGCAAACATACGATCACTCCTTTCGGGCATTCTCCTCCGTATTGTAGCACAATCCGCCGCGCGCGTCAATGCGGGCGCGCGCGATTTTTCGCGTCCCGGCTTCTTTTGCGGCAAAAAATCTGAAAAAATGCAAAATCACTCTTGACAAACAAAAACCGCTTTGTTATAATGATAGCCGTCGCCGGAATGCTGATATAGCTCAGTTGGTAGAGCACATGCTTGGTAAGCATGAGGTCATCGGTCCGAATCCGATTATCAGCTCCAGAATTCCTCCGCTTTTCGCGGAGGAATTTTGTTATTTACGAGGGGGAGGGCAGCACAGCCGTGACGAATACGACGCTTTGCTATATCGAGCGGGACGGGGAATACCTGATGCTCCACCGCGTTTTGAAAAAAGACGACGTCAACGCCGGAAAATGGATCGGTGTCGGCGGGCATTTTCTCCGCGGCGAGAGCCCGGATGACTGCCTTATCCGCGAGGTCAGGGAGGAGACGGGCCTTTCTCTCACGTCGTACCGCTGCCGCGGGATCGTCACGTTCGTGCCGGATGACGGCGAATGTGAGCTGATGCATCTCTACACCGCGGACGGCTTCGAAGGGGAGCTGACCGACTGCGACGAGGGCGTGCTCCGCTGGGTGCCGAAAGAGGACGTGCCTTACCTGCCGCTCTGGGAAGGCGACCGCGTGTTCCTCCGGCTCATCGCGGAGGACGTGCCGTTCTTCTCGCTGAAACTTGTCTACCGCGGCGGCGCGCTCGCCTGTGCCGTTCTCGACGGAAAACCCCTTGAGGTGTAATTTTTGAAAAAATCGGAAAAAACTATTGCAATTCCGTTTCCCGTATGCTAAAATGTACAAGCGTATGACTATGTGAAACAAAAATGAGTTTCTCAAACAGTTTTGGAGGCAAATAAAATGACCGCTCTTGAAATTACTCTCGGCATTATTCTGATCGTTGCCGCGATCGCTCTCGTTATCGTCGTTTTGATGCAGGACAACGGCGCCAAGAACTCCGGCGTTCTCACCGGTGCTGCTCCGAGCTCCTTCGGTCAGGTCAAGAACCAGGCGAAGGCCAAGAAGCTGAACACCGTGACGATCGTCGTCGCCGTCGTGCTCGTGCTCGTCGTGCTCGTGTTCTATGTGCAGCAGTTCGTTCCGGGCAACGGAAACGACACGCCCGCCCAGACGTCCGACACGACCGTGACCGAGGCACCGACCACCGGCGCTCCGACCACGGAGGCACCGTCCACCGACGCTCCGACCACGGAGGCACCGTCCACCGACGCTCCGACCACGGAGGCACCGTCC
>JAKSPV010000139.1 GCA_024404475.1 Clostridia bacterium
CTTCGGTCATGGCGACCGCGATCACGAGCCCGAGCATGAGGTCGGGCGTCTGCCCAAAGAGGGGAAACCGTGCCGCGAACGTCGTTTCCATGACCGCGAAGAGGATAACGAGCGCCGTGACGATCAGTACGCGGAACACCCATTCCTTTTCGATGTTGAACGAAAGCAGTTTCAGGTGGACGTACTGCCCGCACTGCCGGAGGAAATCCCGGGCGTCGGACAGGATGCTGCCGCGGCGAAGCCGGAGCTTCGGACGGTGCGTCGTCGCACCGTCATCCCCGTCCTCGGCGGCGGTCTTCTGACGCGGTACACCGCGGTACGGCGTTGCCGCATGCTTTTCTGCCGGGGAGGCGCCTTGCGCGGCTTTCTCCCGCGCGGCGCGGCGTGCGGCGCGCTCTGCTTTTTCGTCTGCCTCCGTGATCGCACGGATCGTGCTCGAAGAGACGTCCGTCGTCCGCGGGAGGATCGGCGCTTCCGCGTTACGGTTCGATCGTTGTTTCATAGGCGGTCAGGATCATCACGCGCGTGGCGGATGCGATGTCGGCGGAAAGGGAAACGTACGCGATCGGCGCACGGCTGAACGGATCGAGCTCGACGGAGACGATGTGCCCGACGGTCAGCCCGCGGGGATACACCGTGCCGTAGCCGGACGAGAGGATGCAGTCGCCCTCGTGGATGTCGGTGTCGGCGGGCAGGTAACGCAAAACGCACAGCCCGTCCTCGGCGAGGTCGTAGGAGCCCTCGAGGATGCCCGCGACGCCGGTGCGCTTCACGTAGACGCCGATGGACGACGTCGATTCGATCAGCGTCTGCACCTTGCACCAGTTCGGACCGACCTCCGACACGTAGCCGACGATGCCGTCGTCGGTGATGACGGGCATCCGCTCGGAAACGCCGGAGGACGTGCCCTTGTCGAGCGTGAAGACAGTCGGCGCGCCGGCCGCGGAGCGCCCCGTGATCGTCGCGGGGAGCATCTCGAACGACGGGTTTTCATCGCGGAGATCGAGGTAGCGGCGGAGCCACTCGTTCTCGTTTTCGAGCGCCTCGGCGTCCTCGGTCTTCTCGCGGAGTTGGCGCAGCTCTTCTCGAAGCCGGTCGTTCTCCTCGACGAGGGAATCAAACTCGGTGAAGTAGGACGAGAAGCCGTCCACCGCGTCGGCGACGGCGTGGAAAAGCTTCTGCACGGGGGAGAGAAGCGTGTTGACGACGCCCCGGCCGGGGTCTCCCGCGCCGAACAGAGCCAGCGCCGACGGGATCAGGATCACGAGCGCCAGCGTCACGCACAGAACGATGATGAAGAACTTGTTTTTGAAAAGCTGTTTCACGGGAAGAACCTCCTTTCGCGGACGGTGCGGAAAAATTCAGTTTATTTCGTAGGGAAACCGTCGTGGAGATGACGGCGGTCGATGACGCGGACGGCTTTGCCCTCGCTGCGTTCGATCGTGTGCGGCGGGACGAGGTGGATCTTCGGCCCGATGCCGATCATGTCGCGCATCGCGGCGGCGAGCGCCTTTTCGCGGTTCGTCAGCTCGCGCACGGTGTCGGAGAACATCTCCGGCGAGAGCTCGACGAAGATGTCGAGCGTGTCGCTGTTGTTCACGCGGTCGAGCTCGATGCGGTAATTCGGCGTGTAGCCCTCGCGGAGCAGGACGGTCTCGATCTGCGACGGGAACACGTTGACACCGCGGATGATCATCATGTCATCGGAGCGGCCCTGCGGCTTGCACATCTTGATGAGCGTCCGCCCGCAGGCGCATTTTTCCCGCGAGAGCACGCAGATGTCGCGCGTCCGGTAGCGGATCAGCGGGAACGCCTCTTTGTCGAGACAGGTGAAGACGAGTTCGCCCGGTGTGCCGAGCGGCAGGGGCGCGCCCGTGTCGGGATCGATGATCTCGGGGTAGAAGTGGTCCTCGTTGATGTGCATCCCATTCTGCTCGGAGCACTCGAACGCGACGCCGGGGCCGCTGATCTCGGTCAGACCGTAGATGTCGAACGCCTTGATGCCGAGCGACGCTTCGATGTCGCGGCGCATCTCCTCCGTCCACGGCTCCGCGCCGAAAATGCCCGCTTTGAGGTCGAGCGATGCGGGGTCGATGCCGCTCTCGCGCATCGTTTCGGCGAGGTACGCGGCGTAGGACGGCGTGCAGCAGAGCACGGTCGTGCGGAGGTCCTGCATGAACTGGATCTGCCGGTCGGTGCTGCCGGAGGACATCGGGATCATCATGGCGCCGATCTTCTGCGAGCCGCCGCCGATGCCGAAGCCGCCGGTGAAGAGGCCGAAGCCGTAGGCGACCTGCACGACGTCTTCCTCCGTGGCGCCCGCGGCGGTCAAAGCGCGCGCGATGCACGTCTCCCAGAGATCGACGTCGCCCTGCGTATAGAACGCGACGACGCGTTTGCCGGTCGTGCCGGAGGTCGAGTGGATGCGGACGACGTCGCGGCGCGGCGTGCCGAGCAGACCGTAGGGATACTGGTCCCGGAGGTCGGCCTTCGAGAGGAAGGGCAGCTTCGGGAGGTCATCCACGGAGCGGATATCGTCGGGCGTGACGCCTTTCTCCTCCATGAGATGGCGGTAGTAGGGCACGCTGTCCCAGGCGTGGCGCACCTGCCGGACAAGCTTTTCGTCCTGCAGGCGGCGCATGGTCTCGCGGTCCGCCGTTTCAACGGCGGGCGAATAGTAGTGTTCCATAACGGTT
>JAKSPV010000014.1 GCA_024404475.1 Clostridia bacterium
GGCTCGCTCGTCAAAGTCGGCGAGGAGATCGAGAACCTGTACGGCATCCCGATCATCAACAAACGTATTTCCGTCACGCCGATCGCGATGCTCGCGGCAGCGTCCGGCGGTGACATCGTCAAGTATGCCCTGACGCTCGAAAAGGCGGCAGAGGCAGTCGGCGTCAACTTCGTCGGCGGCTACTCCGCACTCGTGCAGAAGGGTTTTTCAGCGGGTGACCGCGCATTGATCGAATCCATTCCCGAAGCGATGGCGCGTACCTCGCACGTCTGCTCGTCCGTCAACGTCGGCTCGACGAAGGCGGGCATCAACATGGACGCGGTCGCGCTCATGGGGCAGATCATCCGCCGCGCGGCGGAGCTGACGAAAGACGCAAACTGCATGGGTGCGGCGAAACTCGTCGTGCTCTGCAACGCGCCGGAGGACAACCCGTTCATGGCGGGTGCGTTCCACGGCACAGGTGAGCCGGACTGCGTCATCAACGTCGGCGTCTCCGGTCCCGGCGTCGTTCGCTCGGCACTGCAAAAATGCCCTGACGGCGATCTCGGCGAGGTGACGGAGATCATCAAGCGCACAGCGTTCAAGATCACGCGCATGGGTCAGCTCGTCGGCACGGAAGCATCGAAGCGGCTCGGGGTGCCGTTCGGCATCGTCGATCTTTCGCTCGCACCGACGCCTGCCGTCGGCGATTCCGTCGCACACATTCTTGAAGAAATGGGACTTGAGATCTGCGGTATTCCCGGCACGACGGCGGCGCTCGCGCTGCTCAACGACGCGGTCAAGAAAGGCGGCGTCATGGCGTCGTCCAGCGTCGGCGGTCTGTCCGGCGCGTTCATTCCCGTTTCCGAGGACGCGGGCATGATCGACGCGGCGCGCTCCGGCGACCTTCATCTCGAAAAGCTCGAAGCGATGACGTCCGTCTGCTCCGTCGGTCTTGACATGATCGTCCTGCCCGGCGAGACAAGCGCCGAGGTCATCTCCGCGATCATGGCGGACGAAATGGCGATCGGCATGGTCAACTCGAAGACGACGGCGGTGCGTTTGATCCCCGCGATCGGCAAGAAACCCGGCGAGGAGCTCTGCTTCGGCGGTCTCTTCGGCACGGCGCCGATCATGGACGTCAACCTCTCCCGCTCCCCGGCAAAATTTATCAAGCGCGGCGGCCGCATCCCGGCACCGCTCCAGAGTTTGAAAAACTGACACAAAAAACGGCTCCCGACCGGGAGCCGCTTTTTTATTCTTTTTTGAGGAAAAAGATTTCGGGCGAAGCAAGAACACCGAGCGGGCGGACGCGGTACTCCTCGCACCAGTGATCGCCGGGAAGCGCGGCATGGCGGCCACCGTCTTCGGGCGAAAGCGTGACCGTTTCCGGCACCGGATCATCACCGACGCGCCAGCGGCCGGGCCACGACCAGGTCATGGAGGGCTGTGCGTTGTGGAGCGAGCCGAACGCGTTGAAGCGGTTGCCGAGCAGCGTGAGGGCCAGCGTATGCTTTCCTGCCGGTACGTTTTCGATCAGAAGCGTGTGCGGCTCGGACGAAAGTTCCCCGCGGCGCTCGCCGTCGAACTCCGCAAAGAGTGCAGCGCCGCGATATGCGCCGGCGCGGACGAGCACGTCACAATTTTCGGGCACGTCGAGCGGCATCTGATAGCTGACGTTGCCGCCGTAGAACGGGAAACCCTGCTCGGTCAGAGAGGAGAACGCAAGCGCTTCCGGCTTCGGGACGACCGTACAGACAGATCCTTCGAGCCGGACGCCGAAGTCGCCGAGAAGATAGCACCACTCGACGGCAGTACCCTCGCCGAACGGCACCGTCAGAAGAAGTGTGTTCTCGCCGCGGCAGAGGCCCGGCAGAGGCACGGTTTTGATCGCCTCGTCGGTGAAACAGCCGTCCGGAGACGGTTTGACGGGCGTACCGTTCCAGACGATCGCGCACGTTTCGGGGTGCTCGACGGCGAGATGCACGGCAGGCAGGTCAATTTCGGAGGAAACGCGGAAGCGGAGCGTCAGCCGATGCGTCGGCTCCTGCGGCGCTTTTGCCCACGGCTGGACGATTTTGCCGGACTGCGGCGGGATACCGAGCGAGAGCGCCGTGCGTTTCGCAAGCCGCAAAATCTCGTCTGGCGCCGAAAAATCGCCATCATCGACGCTCGCCTCGGCTTTGTCGAGGAGAAGGACGTTCGCCTCGGAGAGCGTGTAGGCGCACTTGCCGGAAAGGTGCCGGGTACCGAGCGTGCGATAAGTGACCGCCGGCACGTCGAGTGACGGAACTTCCGTCGGAACAAGGCGGAGAAGCAGACTGTCATTCGCGTACAGCGTCCGGCGGACGAGCGTCTCGCCGTTTTCGATCCGATAGGAAAGCGGCGCCGTTTTGCCTGTGTCGGGATCGTAAAAAGCGGGCGCAAATGCGCCGCGGATGCGGATCAAAAGGCTCGTCGGATGACTGACGTAAACGTCGCTCTCGTGGTCGAGGTGTGCGAGGAACAACCATTTGCAGTCGGTGTCTTCCCGCAACTGCGAGCAGAAGCCGACGGCAGGCGTGCCGCGTTGCTCGTCCCAGAGGAAGACATCGCGCTCGTCCCGGAGCAACTCGGGCAGGCGTGCGATACCGCAGCCACTCTCGCACGATGCAGCAAACCGGACGGCTTCGTCGGACGGGCGGGCGTCAACAAAGCGCGGCGGGTTGCCGAGGAAGATCACCCTGCCGCCCGCCGCACGGAAACGGCAGAGGAAGCGGAGCGTGGTTCCGCGGAGCGAGGTCACGTCGGGCACGACGATCGTCTCGTAGCGCATCGCACCGACGGCTTTCGCGTCGTCCTTTTTTGCGAGCGTCGTCAGAAGTGACTCGGAAATAAAGTCAAAATCGAGCTGATTCTCAATGAGTTTTCTCGTGAGCGTGCGGAATTCGTCTTCCAGCGCGGTGCGGCGCTCGCCGGTAGCCGTCTTCGCGCCACAGGCGAGCCAGTAGCTCTCAATCGGGTGGATCACGCCGACGCGGACGAGCGGTTTGCCGCGCGTCAAAGCGGCGTTCAGCCGCGCGAAGTGATCCTCGACGGCGGCGTATTCCCTGTACCACGGGGACTGGCAGCCGATCGATGCAGGATAATCGCGTTTCGCTTCGCCTGCCATCGTGAGCCAGAACAAATGCGGCACGCGGAGCGTGATGCCGAGTGCCGCCTGCCAGTCGCCCTGGTAGCGGTAGCCGCGGAAATCAAAGTCCCAGTCGGTCGCGCCGTAAAGTTCGGAAAGCACGCCTTCCCTGCCGAACTGACGCGCCGCCGATACGGTCTGCTTAACGGCGGCAAGCGGCGTCTCGTTGCCGAGAACGTCAACGCCCGGAATGGTAAAGCCGCGGTACGTCCGCATGACCTCGCCGGGGGCACCCGACTGGGAACCGAGACGGTCTTCGTTGATGACGTGACCTGTCATGGCGATACCGTGTGCGCGGCACCACGTGCCGTACTGATCGACGAACGCGGAGGTAAAACGCTCACATACGTGATCGTGATAGCGCCAGCGGGCGACGGACGGCTGCCCGTCCGGCAGCTCCCAAAGGAGTTCCGGAAGCGTATCGAGGATATCCTCGCCGTAGGCGGTGCGGTAGGTTTCGGGAAGATCGGGCGTCCACGGGAGGCGGACATCCGCCGTCGCGTCCGGCGACGGAAGCGATTCTTTGAAAAGGAACTGCGGCTCGTCGGTAAAGATCGCGGGCATCGTCGTTTTGAAGCGGTCGGAAAATTCGCCGGCAAACGCCTCGTGCGTCGTTTCGAGAAAGACGCGGACGGCTTCGGGCGAAAGCGTGTCAAGGTATGCCTGCCCGTTATACCACGCGTCGTCGCCGCTCGTCATAAGATAGACGTACCAGAGCGTACCGGGCGCAGCCGTGTCGTCGCGGGCATAGGCGCGGAGCGAGCCGTCTACGTTCAGATCGACCGCATAGGACGCGAGCAGCGCCGGCTTCTCGCCGCGAACGGCGTCGGCAAAAGTGCCGTCGTCCGAGCGTTTTCTGACCGTCCAGAGGATAAAGCGGCGGCGGTAGCGTTTCTCACGCGTGACAATCCCGCCGGCGGCGCCGGATGGCCAGCGATCCTCGTCGTAGAGGTACGCCCGCATACCGAGCCGCTCCGCTTCGTCGGCACTCGTCCGGATCGCGCGCATATAGTCCGCCGAGAGATACGGCGTCTCGAGCCCCGTGCGGGAATGCATAAAAAAGCCGCCGAAACCCATTTCGTGCATGACGCCGATCTGACGGCGAAGCAAATCGTCGTCAAGCCGGCCGTTCCATGCCCAGAAGGGCGCCGCGCGGCAGGCGCTGCCCGGAGCTGCGAACAGCTCCGGGATCAGCGTTTCGTTTTTGGTATCAGGATAGAACATAGGGTCCTCCCCGATGCGGTGTGTTTACCGCATGATCTCTTCGTAGTCGAAGTACTGCAGCATACCCGGCAGGATCAGCGAGTAGAGATCCTCGTACGGGCAGTTCCATGCTCTGAGATAACGTTTCTCGGCGCTGCGGACGAGGCTGTCACCGTACATGACGCCGACAGACTGGTCAAGGAACGCCGCCATCGTGCCGTACACACCGTACTCGCCGTCGCAGTAAAGCGTCATCATATCGGAGGTGAGGCCGATCTCCGCACGGAGCATATCGAGGCAGCGGAGCACATCGTAGACACGCATCGCGGGCATGCTGTCACCCGTGTAGATGAGGTCGCAGTCGAGTTTATAGAGCGTGCCGTAATCGGCGGTGTACATGCCCGGTCTCCTGTCGTCGATACGGAGCGGTGCCTGCTCGACATCGCCGACGCCGGAAACGTCGAGAACGAAGACCTGCTTGCCCTCTTCGTTCATCCGACGGATGAAGTTTTCGTGTGCGCCGATCGCACGCGAGCCGCCATCCCATACGGCGATGACGGTCGGTCGGCAGAGATCGAATTCGTATTCTTCGGGGCGAACGAGAAGGCCGAAGTTGAAGAGGCGCTTCTCGGTGTACCAGCTGAACGACGTGCCGAGGAAGCCGTCCTCGACGCGGTCGTGCTCGCGCGGGAAGATACGGGCATTGAAGTCCATGTCGCGGCGGTTGTAGTTGACTTTTTCACGGAGCCATGCGGCAGCACGTGCAAGGCGCTCCTCTGTCGGCAGCGCAAGGCGCGCTTTGCGGAGCTCTTCGCCGAGTTTGACGTTTTCCTTATAGACAGAGGACGCGTCGGGAATGTCGAGCATGACCTGCCCGCTTTTCGTCGCATACATTTCCGGCATCGGAAGCTCGTGGAAGGTTTCGTTGTTCTCGACGACATTTGCTTTGCCGAGGAAGATCTCGGAGAAGAAGGCGCCGGCGGCTCTCGCCAGCATGGGCGTGTAACGGTGGGTGAATTTATCCTCTACGAGACGGAGATTTTCCGGCTTGCCGTACATCTCGTAGAAGCGGCGGCCTTCCTTGACGGATTCGCGCGTACCTTCGATCGGGTAGAAGTCGTATTTCGTGGCGAGGATGCAGACGGGGCGCGGCGCCATCGTGAGGAGCGCCGTGACGTGTTCGTGGCCTGCACCGGTGAAGCCCGGCCAGATCTGCTCGGCGTCCTGCGCCTGTCCGGCGTACATATACTCCTCGCGGCTCGAGAAGAACGTACCGGGAGCCGCGGCTTTGATGCGATCGTCCATCATCATCATGACGGTCGTCTGCGTGCCGCCGCCGGAGTTGCCGGTCATGCCAATTCGCTCGGAATCGATCAGTTCGGGACGGGAGAGCATATAGTCAACGGCGCGCATTTCGTCAGCAAGGAAGTTGCGGGCGACAGCCGTGCCGCAGAGCAGCCCGGGGATGCCGACGCCGTCGTGCTCGAGCGTGCAGCCGCCGTGGAGCGGCTCGTGCGTCACGGGATCAAGGAACGTGAGGCGTTCGCCCTGCCCGATCGGGTCAACGGCGAAAACGATCAGACCGGCTCTGGCAATCGTCGCGCAGACCATCTGATAGTTCGGCTCCATACGGCCCTCGTTGGCGTGACCGCAGACGAACAGAACAGCCGGGCCCGGTAGCTTCGCGCCGTGCGGGATATACATGGAACCGGTAACGTAGGTATCTTTACGGGACTGGAAGATGATCTGCTCCATCTTGTAGTCCTCGTAATCGGTGACTTTGGTGACGCGGCCATTCAGCGGCACATTCGTGTCGGGCAGCCCGCCGATCGAATCGAGAAAGAACGCTCTGAAATTCTTTTTGTATTCCTCAAGCTGTTCGATCGTCTCGATCTTGTCGCGCATCTCGCGGCCGGCGCGGTACATTTCTTCCTGCCGTGCGTAGATGAAATCCTTCAGCTGATCGTTCGTCGTGTGGGTATAGCCGTGTGTGATGATCTCAAAATTCTTGAAAGGCATAGGAAACACCATCCTTTTCCCGTTCTGCTTTGACGGTTTTGATCGCAGGCGTCATTCTGCCGCCTGCAAGTACATTCTACCACATTTTCCGCCGCCGCGCAACAGTTCACGATATTTTCCGAAATTCTTTCATTGCTATTTCCTTTTCCTCTTTTCTGTGATATAATACTTATAATAGAGTTATTGTGCGCATTTTTGCGCGGCAGAATCAAAATACATCTCCGAGGAGTTTACGATATGTGCGGATTCATCGGCTTTACCGGTTATCTTGAAAACAGACGCGAGATCCTTCAAAAAATGGCGGACCGCATCATGCACCGCGGTCCCGACATGGGCGACTACTATCTCGACGACGATATCGCACTCGGCTTCCGCCGGCTCAGCATCATCGACCTTTCTGAGGCCGCCTGCCAGCCGATGCAGAACGAGGACGGCTCCGTCGTTGTCGTCTTCAACGGCGAGATCTACAACTTCATGGAGCTGCGCGAGAAGCTGATCGCGGCGGG
Source organism: Clostridia bacterium (assembly GCA_024404475.1). GTDB lineage: Bacteria > Bacillota > Clostridia > Oscillospirales > CAG-272 > JAKSPV01. The sequence continues at coordinate 6,880 of JAKSPV010000014.1, forward strand.
GCACGTGTTCCGCACGCACGGCGACAGCGAGGTGCTCGTTCACGGCTATGAGGAATACGGCGAGAAGCTGCCGGAGATGCTGCGCGGCATGTTCGCGCTCGTCATCTGGGACAAGAAGACGAAGACGATCTTCGGCGCACGCGATCCGTTCGGCATCAAGCCGCTCTACTACTCCGTTCTGGACGACGGCTCCCTGCTTTTCGGCTCGGAGATCAAGAGCTTTCTCGACCATCCGGGCTTCCGGCTCGAGGTCAACCCGGAGGCGCTGCGCCCCTACCTGACGTTCCAGTATTCCGCTCTGCCGGAAACGTTCTTCAAGGGAACGTTCAAGCTGCCGCAGGCACACAAGTTCACGTTCAGGGACGGCAAGATGGACGTCGTCCGCTACTGGGATATTGATTTCTCGAAGAAAAACGACCTCACCTTCGACGAGACCGCCAAGATGATCGACGACCGCGTACACGAATCGGTCGCGGCGCACCGCATCAGCGACGTGCCCGTCGGCTCGTTCCTCTCCGGCGGTGTGGATTCAAGTTACATCACCTCGACGCTTCAGCCGGACGACACGTTCACGGTCGGCTTTGCCGATTCCAAAAAGTTCGACGAAACGGTCGAGGCCAACCAGTTCTCCCATCTGCTCGGCGTGCAGAACTACTGCGAAATGCTGACGGCGGAAGAATGTTTCGAGGCGTTCCCGACGATCCAGTACCACATGGACGAGCCGCAGAGCAACCCGTCCTCCGTACCGCTGTACTTCCTTGCACGGCTTGCGAAGCAGCACGTCACGGTCGTTCTGTCGGGCGAAGGCGCGGACGAGATCTACGCCGGATACGAATGGTACTGCGACAACGCCATGACGCGGAAATACAAGAAGCTGCCCGCTTTCCTGCGCCGCGGTATTGCGGCGGTCACCGAGCATCTGCCATACTTCAAGGGGCACGATTTTCTCATCAAGGCAAGCGGCAAGCCGGAAAATTATTTCATCGGGCAGGCGCTCGTCTTCCCGGAAAAGGAAGCCGCCGACATTCTGAAACCGGAATTCCGCTGCGGCCCGACGCCGCGCGAGGTCGCAAAGCCGATCTACGAGCGTGCGGCAGGGCTCTCCGAACTCGAAAAGAAACAGTATCTCGACATGAACCTCTGGCTGCCGGGCGATATTCTCCTCAAAGCCGACAAGATGAGCATGGCGTCCTCGATCGAGCTGCGCGTGCCGTATCTTGACAGGCGCGTGATGGAGGAAGCCGAGACGATCCCGTCCGAATACAAGATCCGCGGGGATGAGACGAAGTCCTGCATGCGCGCTGCCGCCGGCATGACCGTGCCTGCGGAATGGGCGAAGCGCATCAAAAAAGGCTTTCCCGTGCCGATCCGCAACTGGCTGCGTGAGGAGCCGTTCTACTCCGACGTGAAGCGCCGCTTCTCATCCGACGTTGCAGCGACGTACTTCTACACGGACAAGCTTCTGAAACTTTTGGAAGACCACAAGGAAGGCCGCGCGCAGAACGGACGGAAGATCTGGACGGTCTACACGTTCCTCGTGTGGTACGATGAATTTTTCAGCGCGAAACGCTGAATTTCCGAGGTAATGAATATGAAACCGATCATTCCCGTTCTGCTCGGTGCAGACCTCAACTGCTATCACGTAGCGCGCGCGTTCCACGAAGCGTACGGCGTCGTGTCCTACGCGTTCGGCCGCTACGCCGTTTCCGCGACGAAATATTCCAAGATCGTGCGCTTCACCGCCGTTCCCGATCTCGAAGACGAGGCCGTGATGCTCCGCGTCCTGCATGAATTCGCCGCGGCGCACAAGGACGCGAAGCTCATTCTGATGGGCTGCACGGACAACTACGCGGCAATGATCATCCGCCGCAAGGCCGAACTGCCCGAATACGTCGCCCCCTGCCCCGACGAATCGCTTTACGGTACGATCCAGAAAAAAGCCGAATTCTACGAGGTCTGCGACCGTTTCGGCATCGAATACCCGAAGACGGTCGTGCTGTCTTCCCCGGCGGACGAGGACGCCTACACGGAGGAAGCGCTCGGCTTCGCCTACCCGATCATCGTCAAGCCGTCGTCGAGCGTCATTTACTGGGAGCATCCGTTCGACGGAATGAAGAAGGTATACGTTGCGTCGTCTCCGAACGAGGCCGCCGCGATCGTACGCGAGATCTACGCGTCCGGCTATGACGACCGGATGATCCTGCAAAAGATGATCCCCGGCGAGGACGACCATATGCGCGTTCTGACCTGCTTCTCCGACGAGCACGGCAAGGTGCGCGCGATGTGCCTCGGGCACACGATGGTCGAGGAACACACGCCGAAGGGCCTCGGCAACCACGCGGCGATCGTCGTCGAGCCGGTATCGTCCGTGCCCGTCGCCGAGAAGCTGCGCCTCATGCTTGAGGACATCGGCTACACGGGATTTGCCAACTTCGATCTGAAATACTGCGACGAAGACGGGGATTACAAGGTTTTTGAGATCAACCTCCGTCAGGGGCGCTCCAACTACTACATCACCGGCTCCGGTCTGAACATCGCGCGGCTCGTCGCCGAACGGTACGAGGACGGCGGCACGTCGCTCGAAAAATGCGAGGACGAGCACTTCTGGCACTACGTTCCGAAGAAAGTCGCGTACAGTTACACGGCAGACGAGGCGCTCGTCAAAAAAGCGAAGGCACTTGCCAAAGCGGGCAAGACGTCCTCCTCCCTCCTCTACCGGCCCGACCTCTGCATGAATCCCATGCGGCTCATCTGCGCGCTCGAGATTCTCAGACGGCAGAACAAGAAATACGCGCGGTACTGCAAGAAATACCGCTGATCCCAAACGAAAGGACGTGTCCGCCATGCGTCTCGACACACTTGTTTCCCCGTTCCCCGTCGCGCTGCCCGACGCATTTCCGGGCGACGCCGAGATCGAACGGATCGAATACGACTCCCGCCGTGCGGACGCCGGCTGTCTTTTCGTCTGCATGCCCGGTGCCCGGACGGACGGGCACGATTTCGCGCGGTTCGCCTACGAGGCGGGCTGCCGCTGCTTTCTCGCGGAGCACAAAGTTGATCTCCCCGCGGATGCGGCGCAGATCATCGCCGACGACACGCGGGCGCTCCTGCCCGCGCTCAGCGCCCGTTTTTACGGCAACCCGGCGGACAAGCTCGAGTTGATCGGGATCACCGGCACGAAGGGCAAGACGACAACGGCGCTGCTCACCACAGCGATTCTGAACAGCGCGGGCATCCCGACGGCATACGTCGGCTCGAACGGCGTCATCATCCGCGACACGCGCATCGAAACGGCAAACACCACGCCGGAGAGCCGCGACATACATATGTACTTCCGCGCGATGGTCGCCGCAGGCATCCGTGTCGCCGTTCTGGAAGTCTCGTCGCAGGCGCTCGCGCATCACCGGACGGACGGGCTCCGCTTTGCTGCGACGGCATACCTGAATCTCTCCGAAGACCACATCGGGCCGAGCGAGCACAAAGATTTCGACGACTACATGGCGGCAAAAGCGCGCCTCTTTTCCGATTTTTCCTCGGACGTCACCGTTTACAACGCGGACGACGCCTATGCCGCACGCGTGCTTGCCGGGTGCCGGGCACCGAAGATCAGCTATTCGATGCGGGGTGACGCCGACTTCTCCGGCTTCTCGCCCGTTTCCTACCGTGAAGACGGCGTGCTCGGCGTCGCGTTCGACTGCCTCGCAAACGGCAAAACGACGCACGTATGGCTCCGCTCTCCCGGCGATTTCAGCGTTTACAACGCACTCTGTGCGATCGCGCTCTGCCGCCGTTTCGGTGTTTCCGTTGAGACAGCCGCCGAGGCGCTCCGCGAAACCTCCGTTCTCGGCCGGTTCGAGATCGTGGATGCCCTGCCCGACCGGACGTTCATCGTGGACTACGCGCACAACGGGCTGAGTCTCACGAAAGCGCTTTCCGTTCTGCGTCAGTACGAGCCGCGCCGGCTCATCTGCGTCTTCGGCTCCGTCGGCGGACGGACAAAGGGACGCCGCGAGGAACTCGGCCGCGCCGCCGCGGCGCTGGCGGATTACTCGATCATCACCTCCGACAACCCCGATTTCGAGGATCCGGAAGCGATCATGCGTGATATCGCGTCGTATTTTTCAGAGGATGCTCCGCATGAAATGATCGCCGACCGGGGCGAGGCGATCCGCCGCGCCGTGGAGATCTCCGCGCCGGGCGACATTGTTCTGTTCGCCGGCAAGGGGCACGAGTCATATCAGCTCGTTGAGGGCAAAAAGCTCCCGTTCTCGGAACGCGACATCATCCGCCGTGCGGCGGCTGAACTGCCCGTGGCCGGACGATAAAAAAGCCGCCGCGGAAGCGGCAGCTTTTCGTATTCCGATATTCAGTTCGGACCGAGCGCCCAGCCCATGACAGAAAACGTCTCGGCGCCCGACACGAGGACGTAATCAAACAGTTCCGTGCCGAAAGGCCGAATCGCGCGGAAGAGCCGGTCAGCATCCGCGGCGTACGCCGCCTTATTCACGGGGATCGCCGGCTCGTAGTTGTGTCCGACAACGAAACGTACGGCACCTGCGTCACGCAGATCTTCGAGGATCACGTCGATCAGCTCGTACATCGAATATTTCCGGCCGCGGCTGATAAAGCGCGGCGGCAGCGTTTTTCCTCTCGCGTCAAGCGGGATGAGGACGGACGCCGGCAGTTTCTCGCCGGCGAGGAACCACGCGCAGAGTTCGTCTGCGTCTCCGCGGCTGCGGATGCGAAGTTTCGACAGCGTGTCGATCCGCTCGCGGCGCGTCACGGCGAAAACGAGCGACGGCAGCGCCGAAACGGTTTCGGAAACGCCGTGTTTCCGTAGTTCTCGCGGCGATGCACCGAGGATCGCATGAAGCGACGGATAGGTTTCGCGCAGACGCGCTTCCAGCGCGGCGTCACCGCCGGCAAGCCGGCCGATCAAGCTGTCGTATTCCAACACCCGTCACCTCCGTTTTTTCTTCATTATAACCCGTTCCGCGTTCCAAGTCAAGCCGCGGAAACTGAAAGGCAGGGATTTCCGATGTCTCTCCAGCCGTATCTCGAATGTGCCGAGATCGTCGGCACGCACGGCGTCCGCGGCGCCGTCCGGCTCGCCAACTACTGCGACACGCCGTACGTCCTCGCGGGACTTAAAACACTCTATCGAAAAGAGGGCGGTTCGTTCCGTCCCCTGCGCGTCGTTCACGCCGCCGTACAGAAGAACATGGTGCTTGCCACGTTCGAGGGCATCGATGACCTCGACAAGGCGATCCCATTGAAAGGCACCGTGCTGTATGCCGCACGGGCCGATCTGCCGCTGAAAAATGGCAGTTTCTTCGTTGCCGACCTCATGGGCCTACCCGTCAAAGATGAAACGACAGGCGAGGTCTACGGCGTCCTGCACGATGTGCTCTCCCCTGCCGGGCAAAGCATTTACGAAGTCGAGCAGCCGGACGGCAAAACGTTCCTCGTGCCGGCCGTTAAGGAGTTTATCCGCCGCGTCGTGACGGACGGCGACGGTGCCGGCGTTTACGTTCATCTGATCGAGGGGATGCGCGAATGAGATTTGATATTATGACGCTGTTTCCCGAGCTCGTCGAAACGGTACTCGGCGAGAGCATCATCGGCAGAGCCCGCGCGGCGGGAATCCTCGACATCCGGACGTACAACATCCGGACGTATTCCGACGACAAACGCCACCGTGTGGACGACACGCCTTACGGCGGCGGCAGAGGCATGCTGATGGCGCCTCCGCCGATCTGGAACTGCTATCGCGCCGTTCTCGCGGACGGAGCACCCGAGGGTACTGTTCCGGATGATCCCGATCTGCTCCCGCCGAAGCCGGCAAACACGCGCGTTCTGTATATGTCGCCGCGCGGCACGACCTTCACGCAGAAAAAGGCGGCCGAGCTGGCATCGCTCGACCGCGTGATCATTCTCTGCGGGCATTACGAGGGCGTGGACGAGCGCGTGCTCGAGGAGATCGTTGACGAGGAGGTCTCGATCGGCGACTACGTGCTCACCGGCGGCGAGATCCCCGCGTGCATCGTGACCGACTCGATCAGCCGGCTCGTGCCCGGCGTGCTCGCGCTTCCGGAATGTTATGAAAACGAAAGTTTCCAGGACGGACTTCTGGAATATCCGCAGTACACGCGGCCGCCCGTATGGCACGGCAGAGCCGTGCCGGAGGTGCTGCTCTCCGGGCATCATGCCAACATCGACGAATGGCGGCATGAAAAGTCGGTCGAGATCACGAAAGAGCGGCGGCCCGATCTGCTTGGCAGTCAGGACATACCGAAATAAGAGACGACACCGTTCGCGATCCCCTCGGCAAAGAGGTCCGGCGACGACGCCATGAGCGCCGCGTCGCCCGCGTTCGTGATGAAGCCGAGTTCGACGAGCGTCGCGGGCATCCGCGTGCGTCGGAGAACGTACAGCCCCGGCCGCGCCGAAACGCCGCGGTCCGGCAATCCCGTCGCGGCGGCAAGCCCCCGGAGGATCGCTTCGGCGAGCGATGCGCCTCCTGACGGGATGCGGTAGGCGAACGCTTCGCTGCCGGACGCCGCCGTATTCGTTGAGGCATTGGCGTGAAGACTGATAAAATAATCGGCGCCCCACGCGTTCGCGTCGTTCACCCTTGCGGCAAGCGACGTCGCGTTCGACGTACCGAGCTGCGTTTCCTTCGTCGGGCGCGAAAGACGGACGTCAAAGCCCGCCGCGCGGAGCCGGGCCGCTGTCCGCTGTCCGATTTCATAAACGAGATCCTGCTCGCGGTAGCCGTTTCCCTCCGCTCCGGCGTTGAAGCCGGACGGATTGTGCCCCTGGTCTATATACAGTTTTACAGCCATTTTCAAGCGCTCCTTTCCATTCTTAATGATAGGATATGACGTGCCGCGTCGCCGCGACACTCCCGAAAGCCATGAAAGATATGCAAAAGATCCTCAGCCACGTGCGCTCCGCCGTCGATAAATACCGCATGATCGAGCCGGGCGACAGGATCGCCGTCGGCGTCTCCGGCGGCAAGGACTCGCTGACGATGCTCTGCGCGCTCGCGCAGATGCGGCATTTCTACCCCGTTCCCTACGAGATCGTCGCCATTCAGATCGACATGGGATTCCACCTGCTCGACGGGCGGGACGGCGTCGAGAACACACACGACGGCATCCGCCGGCTCTGCGAGGAGATCGACGTTCCATACGTCCTCGAGAAGACGGAGATCGCCAAGATCATTTTCGACGCGCGCGAGGAATCCAACCCGTGCTCCCTCTGTGCGAAAATGCGCCGCGGCGCCCTGCATAAAGCCGCCGTCGCCGCGGGTGGCAACAAGCTCGCGCTCGGCCATCACTTCGACGATGCCGCCGAGACGATGATGCTCAATCTCTTTTTCGAGGGACGGATCGGCTGCTTCTCGCCGGTCACGCACCTCTCGCGGCGCGAGATCGATGTGATCCGTCCGATGATCCACACCGAGGAAAAGATGATCAAGTCGTTCGCCTACAAGAACGCTCTGCCGGTCGAGGAAAGTACCTGCCCCGCAGACGGCAACACGCAGCGTGCCGCGATGCGCGAATACCTCAAATCATTCGACAAAGAGCACCACTACGGACTGTACCGCCGGCTCGTCGGCTCGCTGGAGCGCGCCGGAATCGACGGATGGAAAGCATCGGAGAAAGAGCCGCACACCGCAAACGACGAAGAAACCGACACATGAAAAGCCGCTTCGGCGGCTTTTTGTCATTAAACCGCGGGACGAGTCGGAAATATTTTTCCGAAAAAACGCCGTTCCCTATTGACAATACTGTCTGCCGGTGATAGAATTACTGTACTATTCCAAATGGTACACTTTGCGTGCCGGGAAGAAAGGACATCTCATGTTAGAAACACTGCATCTTACAAAAACCTACAAGCCGAAAAAGGGCGTACCGGTCAAGGCGCTTGACGACGTTTCCCTCCGCTTTCCCGAGACGGGCATGGTCTTCCTGCTCGGCAAGTCCGGCAGCGGCAAATCAACGCTCCTGAACCTGCTCGGCGGTCTCGACAAGGCCGACGGCGGCGAGATCATCATCAAAGGCGTCTCGTCAAAAACGTTCAAGCAGGAGCACTTCGACTCCTACCGCAACACTTATCTCGGCTTCATTTTTCAGGAATATAACGTACTGGATGATTTCTCGGTCGGCGCGAACATCGCGCTCGCGATTGAGCTGCAAGGTCGGCGCGCGACGGACGAGGAACTGAATAAAATCCTCGAGGAAGTCGATCTCGCGGGATACGGCAGCCGCCGCCCGAACGAGCTCTCCGGCGGACAGAAGCAGCGCGTGGCGATTGCACGCGCGCTCGTCAAAAATCCCGAGATCATCATGGCCGACGAGCCGACCGGCGCGCTTGACTCCGCGACCGGCAAGCAGGTGCTTGACACGCTCCGCAAACTGTCAAAGAACAAGCTCGTCATCGCCGTCTCGCATGACCGCGAATTTGCCGAGCATTACGCCGACCGCATCATCGAGCTTGCGGACGGACGCGTCATCCGCGACGTCGAGGTCGATTCAGAGGCCGAAGCGGAAACCGCTTCCGCGATCGCTTTCAAAGAGGAAAGCGTGGAAATTCCTGCCGGATACCACCTCACGGAGGAAGACCGCGCGGCGATCAACGCTTACATAGATGAGATCGGCCGGGGCACTTCCCTGCATTTTGCCGGTTCCGCCGGGCGGAAGTTCCGCGAGAGTACGCAGCCGGAACGCGCCGAGGACAGCAAGACGTTCCACCTCATCAAATCGAAACTGCCGATGCGTTCCGCCGTCAAAATCGGCGCCAGCAGTCTCCGGCACAAAAAATTCCGTCTCGTCGTCACGATCCTGCTCTCGTGCATCGCGTTCGGCCTCTTCGGCCTTTCCGACACATTCGCATCCTACAAGCACCTCAAAGCGTGCACGAACTCCATCATTGATATGGACGTACGCTTTGCCGCTGTGACGCGGATGAACAAGGTCAACGAACGTTACGGTGACGAAGACTTCATCTGGTGGACCCAGTCGTATCTCAAGGACGAGGACATCGCCTCGCTCCGCGAGAAGACCGGAATCGGCTTCTCTGCCGTTTATCCGGAGACGCTGTCTCTCTCGTCCGCGTTCAACCGCGACGTCGAACTCTCTGAAACCGCCTATTCCATTTACCCGGAATACCTGTACGGCTATACGGAACTGACGGAGGACACGATGCGTGACCTCGGGCTCTCGCTTCTCGCCGGGCGTCTCCCAGACAGGACGAAAAATGAAGTCGTCCTCAGCGAAACGACGCTCAAGCTCTTCCAGAAGGCCGGTTTCCGCAGCGCCGACGCGGGCGACACCGACCGATACGAAAAGATCGAATCCGCCGATCAGCTCATCGGCAAAAAAATCAACCTCGACTGGAACAGCGATGTATTCGAAATCGTCGGCATCATCGACACGCACTTCAACTGGGATCGGTACGCCCCGCTGATGGAGTTCGATCCGCAGGACACGAAGGGCGACGTAGCGCTCGATTACCTGCTCGCCAGCGAATACCGCTACGACGACAACTACGGTCTGCACGCGCTCGCGTTCGTCGGCGAGGGCTACATTGAAAAGAATCTCCGCCCGGACGCCTCGCGCTTCTTCAATTTCAGCCACACCAATGCGATGCTCGAAATTTATTATTTCGATCAGCAAATGACCGAGAACTCGGTCGAGATTTACACGAACGCGGACACTATGATCTCCTTTGATCATCTTACCGAGGCCGAGCGCTCCCGCATCGTGTGGTTCGGCGGTGCAAAGGATTCACTCGGCGAGCATGACGTCATTCTCTCCGAATTAGCCGTCCATGCCCAGCGCTATCTTCAGAACACCAAGGAGTACATGGAATCGGTACCGCTCAACCGGGAAGAGCTGGCCGCGTATCTCTCCGGTCTCCCGAGCCTCAACGCAAACTGTGCCAACTGGAACACGGGCTTTGACGCATACGACGTGGAGTGGCACATCGTCGGCTATATTCCCTACGATGAAAGCATCTCCGACGATCCGTTCTTTACGACGGTCGTTGTAAACGACGGGCTTTACGAGAATCTCATCTATGCCAACGACGGCATTTACTCCTACGCCATCGGGCAAATGCCGAAGGGCGAGAGCAATATCTACGATTTCGTTTCCTTCTGCTACGATGAAAGCAACAACGTGCGCTACGAGATGCAGAGCGCGGTGACAACAGAGCTTGATATGATCAACGAAGTCCTCACCGAGCTCTCCGATATATTCCTTTGGATCGGCGTCGGCTTCGCCGTATTCGCGGCGATCATGCTGGCAAACTTCATTTCGACGAGTATTGCCTACAAGAAGCAGGAGATCGGTATTCTCCGCGCGATCGGTTCCCGCTCGAACGACGTGTTCCGTATCTTCTTCTCCGAAAGTTTCATCATTGCGATGATCAACTTCGTCTTCTCGGCTCTCGGCACGGCGCTCGCCGTTTTCCTCATCAACTACTACATCCGCCGGGATACCGTCGTCATCGTGACGGTCCTCGGTTTCGGCATCCGTCAGATCGCTCTGCTCTTCCTCGTCAGCGTTCTCGTCGCGTTCGTCGCATCGTTCTTCCCCGTGAAGAAGATCGCCTCGAAGCGTCCGATCGACGCGATCCGGGACAGATAATGCAGCAAAAAGCCGCAGTCCTCACGGGCTGCGGCTTTTCTTTTATTCCTCCATCTGACGGCCGAGGAAATTCGCCGCCGTCTGGATCAGTTTCATTTCGACCTCGCGGCTCGGCGCGTTTTTCGCGTCTTCCCTTGCGCCGACGGAGACCACACAGCCGATCACGTCGCCCTCGGCGATGATCGGCATCGCGCAGCTCACGCTGCATCCGCCGCCGATAAGAACTGGGATCGCCTCGGCGTCCGCCGCGTAAAACTGGCGGTTCTCCATGATCTTCTCGAGCTCCGGCGAGATTTTCCGGTCGGCGTACTCCTTTTTCGGCACGCCTGCCGATGCGATCACGGCGTCGCAGTCGGTGACGATCACCGAAAGCGAGCAGGTCTTCTGCAGCGTTTCCGCGTACTGCGCGGCGAAGCCGGCCATCTCGCCGATCGGCGAGTATTTCTTGAAGATCACTTCGCCTTCGCGGTCTGTATAAATTTCCAGCGGTGCGCCCTCGCGTATCCGCATCGTGCGGCGGATCTCTTTCGGGATCACCACGCGGCCGAGGTCGTCGATCCGACGTACAATTCCAGTTGCTTTCATATCTCTATCTCCTCTGTTTCCAAATCACTTTTCAGCAGCGTGCGTTTTCGGTGCACAGCTCACGCGCATATTGTGTGCGAAACTTCGCTAAATTATCCGAAGAGAGGAAAAAAGGACAGATCCTACACATGAAAAAGCCGGAAAAACGTTTTCAATTTTGGGGTTGACAAAAACGGATGAGTTTGTTATAATGGATGCGTTCCGGGGGTATAGCTCAGCTGGGAGAGCGCTTGAATGGCATTCAAGAGGTCACGGGTTCGATTCCCGTTATCTCCACCAAAACAAAAAAGACGTGCATCGCACGTCTTTTTTGGTTTGACGAAATCTTCACGGAGTCGAGCCCCGCACATCCCGGCGGGGATTATTCCCGTCACAGCACAAGCGTATCGCCCC
>JAKSPV010000140.1 GCA_024404475.1 Clostridia bacterium
CGCGCCACATGAGCGCGATGCCGCCGTAGTTGAGGTTCCAGCCGTAGGTCTTCGCCGCCGTGCGCATCAGGGTGTAGCCCTGCGCGTAGGAGATGATCTTCGAGGCGTAGAGCGCCTGACGGATGTTCTCGACGAACTCGGCCTTGTCGCCCGTGAACGCCGGGATCTTGCGCGCATAGGCCTTCGCGGCCTCCACGCGGTCGTTCTTCATCGCCGAGAGGCAGCGCGCGAACACGGCCTCGCCGATGAGCGTGAGCGGCACGCCTTCGTCGAGCGCCGCGATGCCCGTCCACTTGCCCGTGCCCTTCTGTCCGGCCGTGTCGAGAATCTTCTCCACGATCGGGGAGCCGTCGGTGTCCTTGTAGGCGAGGATGTCACGCGTGATCTCGATGAGATACGAATCGAGCTCCGTGGTGTTCCACTGCTTGAAGACCTCGTGCATCTCGTCGTCGCTCATGCCCAGAAGGTCGCGCATCAGCTGGTAGCTCTCGCAGATGAGCTGCATGTCGCCGTATTCGATGCCGTTGTGCACCATCTTGACGAAGTGGCCGGCGCCGTTCTCGCCCACCCAGTCGCAGCAGGGAGAGCCGTCTTCGACCTTCGCGCAGATCGCCTGCAGGATCGGCTTGACGTGCGGCCATGCGGCGGGAGAGCCGCCGGGCATGAGGGACGGACCTTTGAGCGCGCCCTCTTCGCCGCCGGAAACGCCGGTGCCGATGTAGAGCTTGCCCTGGGATTCGACGTACGCGGTGCGGCGTGCGGTATCCGGGAAGTGGGAGTTGCCGCCGTCGATGAGGATGTCGCCGTCGTCAAGGAGCGGGAGGAGCTGGTCGATCATGGCGTCAACGGCAGAGCCGGCTTTGATCATCATCATGATCTTGCGCGGCTTTTCGAGGGACGCGACGAGCTCTTCGAGGGAGTGCGTGCCGACGATGTTCTTGCCCTTGGCGCGGCCGGCGATGAAATCGTCGACCTTGGAGGTCGTCCGGTTGAAGACGGAAACGGTGAAGCCCTTGGACTCCATGTTGATCACGAGGTTTTCGCCCATAACGGCGAGGCCGATCAGGCCGATGTCAGATTTTTTCATGGGTATATTTCCTTTCGTTTTTGATTCTCTTTTATTCTCTCGTCCAAAGGCCGAGCGCGGGGTTGCTGATGTAGAAGATCTCCTCGCCGCCGACGGTGTTCCAGCCGTCCGTCAGCTTTGCGGGATCGTAAACGGCTGCCATCTCGTCGTAAGGCACGTAACCAAACGCGGCGCCGCGGACTTCCGCTTCGGAGAGTTCCTTCGTGCAGTACGTGATGTGGAAGCGGCCGTCGGAGCTGCCGTGGATGAGGTGCGCGGCGACGGAAAGGTTCGCTTTGAGGTCGTCCGCTTCCTTGACCAGTTCGAGCACACGCTCGCGGCCGACGTAGCCGTACTTGCGGATCAGCTTGTCGTTCGCGTCGTCCTCGCCGAACTTGCGGACGCCGGGCGCGAGAATGATCAGTTCACCGCCGTCGGCGATCGCCATGCGCGTGCGGTAGATCGCCTTGTTGCCGAGCCACGTGCTCTTGAACTCACGCGGATCGAGGTAAACGACGACCTTCTTGAACGGCTCCGCAACGTGGACGAGGTTCTTTTCCTGGCTCATTTTGACAGCCGCCTCGAAGAGCGCACGCTCGCGGCCGATGAAGAGACCGTGGATCAGCGTTTCCTCGTTCTTGCTCGTGCAGCAGGTCAGAACGTACATGAGCGGGACGGACGCGAGGAAGTTTTCCTCGGCGTAGTCGAACACGCGGCGCACCGGCGAGAAGTCCTTGCCCATCACGCGCTCAAGCCCGTAGAAGGCGCCGAGCATGTGGCTGGAACTGATCATGGACGAGCCGCCGCAACCGACGAAAATATTTTTGGAGTAGTTCGCCATGCCGACGACTTCGTGCGGCACGACCTGACCGATCGAGATGATGAGGTCGTATTCCCCGGAGACGAGCCGGCGGTTGACCTCGACGTCGATCTTTTCGTTTACAAGACCTTCCGACACTTCGCTGACGAAGGAAGCCGGCACCTCGCCGATCTTCACGACGTCCTCGCGCCAGTTGTGGACGATCATCTTCGAGTACGGGATCTTCGGGCCGAAGAACGCCTTCCATTCCGTCTCGCTCATCTTCTCATGCGTGCCGAGAGCGGGCATGATGTCCACCTCGCACTTGCCGTCAAGGAGCTCCCAGTATGCCTGGACGATCATCCCGGCGCCGGAATACATGCGCGTGTAGTCCGGAGGCAGGAGCAGAACGCGGCGGAGCGATTTTCCTTCCAGGGACTGCCGGAGCGCTTCGCGCAGTTCATCCGGGCGAAGCCCGTTTTCACTCTGCAGAATCATTTTGCCACCTCAAATCACAAGTTTTGGAAAAAGTGTGCCATGGCGGGCGTTCCCCGCCCAAATTTTATCAGTTTAATTGTATCACTACGCGGCGGCCGCGTCAAGGGGAAACGCCGATTTTACGGACAAAAATGAACGTGAAAACGACAAAAAAGGCAGCGTTTCCGCTGCCTTTCCGTTATCTGTCAGAGTGCCGTCCCGCACCACGTGCAAAACCGCGAGCCGGGCTCGTTTTTGCCGCCGCAGACAGGACAGACGACGTCCTCCTCGGCCGGCGTTTCGGCCGGCTCTGCCGGCGCCTCTTCCGGTGTTTCTTCCGCCGTTTCC
>JAKSPV010000141.1 GCA_024404475.1 Clostridia bacterium
CGGCAACGAGACCGTTTCCGGCCTCCTCTGGAGCGCAAAGGACGGCTCCGTCACACCGCTCACGTTCCGGCTCGGCACCCTGACCGCCGAGGAACGCGCGATCATCCTCGCCGGCTGGCTCACCGGCCACTACCGCGAGGAGAACGAAAAGCGCTGACGCGCCGGATTTTCCGTCCGTTTCCGCCGTGAATTTCCCGAAACCACTTGCCAAACCCGGAAAAATCGGGTAAAATAAAATCACCGAAGTTTCAAAGTTCAGATAAAGAGGTGTTCCCCATGAATTACAACAAGAAGACCGTCGAAGACATTGACGTCTCCGGCAAGAAAGTTCTCGTCCGCTGCGATTTCAACGTCCCGCTGAAGGACGGCGTCATCACCGACGAGAAGCGCATCATCGGTGCGCTCCCGACCATCAAGTATCTCGTCGAAAACGGCGCCGCCGTCATCCTCTGCTCGCACCTTGGCCGCCCGCACAACGTGCTTGACGAGAAGCTCTCCCTCGACAAGAAAGAGAAGAAGAAGATCGAGGCCATGCCCGCCGAAGAGCAGGAAGCCGCCAAAGCCGAAATGCTCGCCAAGGCAGCCAAGGACGTCAAAAAACTCTCCCTCGCGCCCGTCGCCGCACGCCTCTCCGAGCTGCTCGGCAAGGAAGTCGCTCTCGCCGCCGACGTCGTCGGTCCCGATGCGAAGGCAAAGGCAGCCGCGCTGAAATCCGGCGAAGTCATGCTGATCGAGAACGTCCGCTTCCACGCAGCCGAGGAGAAGAACGATCCCGACTTCGCGAAAGAGCTCGCCTCCATGGCTGATATTTACGTCAACGACGCGTTCGGCACCGCGCACCGCGCACACGCTTCCACTGCCGGCGTCGCCGCTTACCTCCCTGCTGTCTGCGGCTACCTGATCCAGAAAGAGATCTCCGTGATGGGCAAGGCGCTGTCCGATCCCGCACGTCCGTTCGTCGCCATCCTCGGCGGCGCGAAAGTCTCCGATAAGATCGGCGTCATCAACAACCTCATCGAGAAGGTCGATACGCTCATCATCGGCGGTGCTATGGCATACACGTTCTTCCGTGCCCTCGGCAACTCCACCGGCACGTCCCTCTGCGAGACCGACAAGATCGACATGGCGAAGGAACTCATGGAGAAGGCCCGCGCCAACGGCGTCAGCTTCCTGATCCCGGTCGACAACATCATCGGCCGCACCTACGACGAGAACACGACCTATATGCGCATCTACTCCGACGCGATCCCGGACGGCTGGATGGGTCTTGATATCGGTCCGACCACGCAGGAACTCTACACGAAGACCATCGAAGGCGCCGGCACGGTCGTCTGGAACGGCCCGATGGGCGTTTCCGAATGGGAACACTTCGCAGGCGGCACCCGTGCCGTGGCGAAAGCAGTCGCTGAATGCGGCGGCATCACGATCATCGGCGGCGGCGACTCCGCTGCTGCTGTCGAACAGCTCGGCTACGCCGACCAGATGACGCACGTCTCCACCGGCGGCGGCGCTTCCCTCGAATTCCTCGAAGGTCTGGAACTTCCCGGCATCGCCTGCCTCCTCGACAAATAAAAATTTTGAAGCGGAGGCCCCTCGCCTCCGCTTTTCATAACGAAAGGAAATCTGTATCATGAACAAAGCAAAACGCCGCGTCGTCATCGCCGGCAACTGGAAAATGAATTTCACCCCCGCGGAAGCCACCGCATTCATCAATGAAGTGAAGCCCCTCGTCGCCGGCAAGTCCGGCTGCGACGTCGTCTTCTGCGCACCGTACGTCACCATCGCCGCCGCACAGAAGGCCGCCGAGGGCTCGAACATCTCGATCGGCGCCGAGAACGTCCACTTTGAGGACCACGGCGCGTTCACCGGCGAAGTCTCGGCAAAGATGCTGACCGAGTGCGGCGTCAAGTACGTCATCATCGGCCACAGCGAGCGCCGCCAGTACTTCGGCGAGACCGACACGACCGTGAACCTCCGCGTCAAGGCCGCCCTTGCCGCCGGCATGACCGTCATCCTCTGCCTCGGCGAAGTCAAGGAACAGCGCCTTTCCGGCATCACCCGCGAGATCGTCTCGATGCAGACGAAGCTCGACCTCGCCGGCGTTTCGGCGGAAGAGATGAAGCGCGTCATCATCGCGTACGAGCCCGTCTGGGCGATCGGCACCGGTCTGACCGCGACGCCTGAGCAGGCGGACGAGACCTGCGGGCAGATCCGCGAAGTCCTCGCCGAGATCTACGGGGAGGAAGTTGCCGAGGCAACGACGATCCAGTACGGCGGCTCGATGAACGACAAGAACGCCGCAGAGCTCCTCGCCAAGGAGAACGTGGACGGCGGCCTGATCGGCGGCGCGTCCCTCGTGGCCACGAAGTTCGAAGCGATCGTAAACGCTGCGCAATAAGGTCTGCGCCGGGCTTTATCCGCAACACGCAAAACAAACAGGAGGAACATACGATGAGCAAAAACGGTTTTACCCGTCTCTTGAAGGCGGCCGCGGTCGCGGCGC
>JAKSPV010000142.1 GCA_024404475.1 Clostridia bacterium
ACCGCCGGCCTTCCGCTTAGGAGGCGGACGCTCTATCCTGCTGAGCTATCAGGGCTTATTCAATTTGGAACACCCGACCATTTGCCTTTCGGGTAAAGGCGAGCGTTATTCCGTGACCTTAGGAGGCGGTCGCTCTATCCTGCTGAGCTACGGAAACATTGTGGCTTTCATTATAGCACAGGGAATGCCGCTTTGCAACTTTTTTCTTTGTCAAATCTCTTGACTTTTTTGATAAAAAACTTATAATAAGTAGAGCATGGCGGCGTTTGGAATCATGTTTCGCCGCACCCCGGAGGTTTGTTATGGCAAAGGACAGAAAGATCAGAATGGCATTCGCCGGCCTCGGCAGCCGTCACCATGGTATGCTCGAAGTGCTCAGTTGGACAGGGCTTGCCGATGTGGTCGCCGTTTGCGACGTTTATGCTGACCGTGTGGAATATACGATCAATAAAGTCAAAGAATGGTATCCCGGTGTCACCGTTCACGGTTACACCGATTATAAGGAAATGTTTGAAAAGGAAGACCTTGAGGCGATCTACATCAGCACGAGCTGGGCGACACATGCCCGCATCGCGATCGAGGCGATGAAGCACGGCGTTATGCCTGCCATGGAATGCGGCGGCGGCAACTCTCTCGAAGAGTGCTGGGAACTCGTCCGTACCTACGAGACGACCGGCACGGAATGTATGTTCCTTGAAAACTGCTGCTACGGCCGCGAGGAAATGACGATCCTCAACATGATCAAGCACGGCTATTTCGGGGAAGTCGTCCACTGCCAGGGCGGCTACGAGCACGACCTGCGCAACGAGATCGTCTACGGCCGCGAACGCCGCCATTACCGTTTCGGCAACTACCTGAACAAGTGCGCCGATTTCTACCCGGCTCACGCGCTCGGCCCGATCATGAAGTTCCTCGACATCAACAACGGCAACCGCATGCTCTCGCTGACGTCTACCGCTTCCAAAGCGGTCAGCCTTCACGCATATCTAGAAAAAGAGCGCGGCGAGAACTACGACGGTACTGATCTGAAATTTAAGGAAGGCGACGTTGTCTCGACGGTCATCAAGTGCGCGAGAGGTGAGACGATACTTCTGACGCACGACACTTCCTGCCCGCGTCCTTATTCGCGCGGCGGCAGAGTACAGGGTACCGGTGGTATCTGGATGGAAGACAACGCCAGCATTTATCTGGACGGCATCTCGAAGAAAGCGGAAGCGTGGGAGCCGTTCCAGCAGTACATGGACGACCCAAAATACGAGCATCCGCTGTGGACGGAATTCCGGGGCAGCGGCGTTAAGGGCGGCCACGGCGGCATGGATTTCCTCGTTCTCTCCGCATTCTGCGAGTGCGTGAAGAACAAGCTGCGTCCTCCGGTTGACGTTTACGATGCCGCTTCGCTGATGTGCATCACGCCCCTCACCGAAGCGTCGATCTCCTGCGGCAGCGCACCCGTTGCGATCCCGGACTTTACCGGCGGCCGCTGGTTCGAGAAGAAGACGCCCGTCGTGTCGAAATACGCGCTCGACGACGTTTATCCGGAACGCTACGATATTAAACCGAAAACGGAAAACGAATAAAAGCAAAACGGCTGTCACTCTTGTGACAGCCGTTTTTTTATCTTGCGTCAAACCACGTGTACCCAGAAGAGACCTCAACGGAGAGCGGTACGTACGTTTCGATCGCGTGCTCCATCGCGTCCCGGAGGATCGCGGTGGCTTCGTCTTTGCAGTCGGTTGCGCACTCGATGATCAGCTCGTCGTGGACCTGCAGAAGGAGTTTCGCGTCGATCCCAGCGTCGCGGAGCGCTTTGTGGACGCGGATCATAGCGAGTTTGATGACGTCAGCGGCGGTGCCCTGGATCGGGCTGTTCATCGCTACGCGCTCGCCGAACGCGACGGTCATTTTGTTCTTCGCTTTCAGTTCCGGGAGCGGACGGCGGCGCCCGAATTTCGTTGTGGCGTAGCCGAGCTCGTGCGCCTTGGAGACAGCATCTTTTAGATAGCGGTCAACGTCCGGATAGGTGGCGAGGTACGTCTCGATATAATTCGCTGCCTCTTTGCGGCTGATGCCGAGATCGACAGAGAGGGAATAGTCGCCGATGCCGTACACGATGCCGAAGTTGACGGCTTTGGCGCGGGCACGGATCTCCGGCGTCATCTCCTCCATCGGCACGTGAAAGACCTGCGAGGCGGTAGACGCGTGAATATCGGCGCCGCTGCGGAATGCCTCCGACATCGTTTTATCGCCGGAAAGCTCGGCAAGAAGCCGCAGCTCGATCTGCGAGTAGTCGGCGTCGAGGAGCACTCTGCCCGGCGCGTCTGCTGTGAAGAATTTCCGCAGCTCGCGCCCGATTTTTTCACGCACGGGAATGTTCTGCAAATTCGGATCGGCGGAGGAGAGCCGCCCCGTTGC
>JAKSPV010000143.1 GCA_024404475.1 Clostridia bacterium
CGTCAAAATGGGCTCGCTCGCCGACGTCTTCTCGTTCGACGAGCTCTCGGCTTTCGTCCGCCGCACGAAAGAAGCCCTCGCCGACCTCGGCGAGGATGACGTTCTTTTCACGGTCGAGCCGAAGATCGACGGGCTCTCCTGCGGGCTCACGTACGAGAGCGGCTACCTCACGCTCGGCGCCACGCGCGGCAACGGCATCGTCGGCGAGGACGTGACCGAAAACATCCGCGCCATTGATCCGATCCCGAAAAAGCTCACCGAGAAAACGTCTTCCCTCGTCGTGCGCGGCGAAGTCTATATGCCCCGCGAGAGCTTCCGCCGTCTCAACGAGCAGCGCGAGGCCGACGGCGAGAAGCTCTGGGCAAATCCCCGCAACGCCGCCGCCGGCTCGCTCCGGCAGCTCGACAGCAGCATTACCGCCGAGCGCGGGCTCTCGATCTTCGTCTTCAACCACCAGACGGGCGACCTCTACCCCGACGGGCACGCGCCCAAGTCCCACGCCGAAACGATCCGCCGCATGGAAGCGCTCGGCTTCCCCGTCATCAAGCTGCTCGCCGTGACCGGCGACGAGGACGCGATCCTTGCCGCCGTCCGTGCGCTCGGTGAAAGCCGCGACGAACTCGCCTACGACATCGACGGCGCCGTCGTCAAGGTCGATTCGCTCCGCCAGCGCGAGCTGCTCGGCGAAACGTCCGCCGTGCCGCGCTGGGCAGTCGCCTACAAATTCCCGCCGGAGCAGAAAGAGACGAAGCTCCTGTCGATCGACGTGCAGATCGGGCGTACCGGCGTTCTGACGCCGACCGCCAATCTCGAACCCGTCCGGCTCGCCGGAACGACCGTTTCCCGCGCGACGCTCCATAACATCGACGTCATCCGCGAGCGCGATATCCGTATCGGCGACACCGTTCTTCTCCAAAAGGCGGGCGACATCATCCCCGAAGTCGTCGGCAGCGTCAAAGAAAAACGCACCGGCAGCGAAGTCCCGTTCCGCTTCCCCGAAACATGCCCGTCCTGCGGCGGGAAACTGATCTGGGACAGCGCCGACGAGACGGACGAAGACCTCTCGGGCGGCGCGCTCCGCTGCATCAATCCTGCCTGCCCGGCACAGCTCGAGCGGCGGCTCATCCACTTCTGCTCCAAGGACGCGATGAACATTCTCGGGCTCGGCCCGCAGCTCATCCGCGCCCTGCTTGACAGCGGCGCGATCCGCGACGCCGGCGACATCTACTCGCTCGGCGAGGACGACCTCAAAACGCTGCCGCGCATGGCGGAAAAATCCGCTGAGAACACCGTCCGCGCGATCGCCGCGTCCCGCACGGCAGGCCCCGCGCGCGTCCTCGTCGCGCTTGGCATCCGGCACACCGGCAAGTCCGCCGCAGGCGCGATCATCTCGCATTTCGGCTCGGTCAAGAAGCTGTTTTCGACAACCGTCGAAGATTTAGCGGTTGTGGAAGACGTCGGCGAAGTCACCGCGGAGGCGATCGTTTCGTTCTTCGCGCTGCCCGAAACGCGCATTCTGATCGACAAGCTCGCCGCCGCAGGCGTCGTTCTCGAGGAGAGCGCACCCGCCGTGACAGGCACGCGATTTGCGGGCATGACGTTCGTATTGACGGGCACTTTGCCCACCTTGACGCGCGACGAGGCATCGACGATGATCGTCGCCGAAGGCGGCAAGACCGCCGGCTCCGTCTCGAAAAAGACGACCTATGTCCTCGCGGGCGAAGCCGCGGGCTCGAAGCTGACGAAAGCGAACGAGCTCGGCATCCCCGTCATCGACGAGGATGAATTTAGGCAAATGCTTAAATCCGAATAAAAGACAGCGCCCTGCATCGAAAGATGCAGCGCGGCTTGTTTTTCGATATTGGTGACACGGATAATCGTCCAAGTTTCTCGGGGTGTGGGGGACTCTTGCAAGAGTCCCCCACGTCACTCCCCTCATTTCGTTGTCTCGGCTTCGACGAGGCGGACCTTGCCGCAGTATTTCTCGCGGAGCGCGTTCTTCTGGATCTTGCCGGTCGGGTTGCGCGGCACCGTGTCGAAGATCACCCGGCGCGGACGCTTGTAGCGCGGCAGTCCGCGGCAGAAATCGTTGATCTCGTCCTCCGTGCATTCCATGCCTTCCTTGACCTGAATGACCGCCGCAGCGATCTCGCCGAGACGCTCGTCCGGCAGACCGATCACGCCGACGTCGCTCACCTTCGGGTACGCCCGGAGGAAGTCCTCGATCTGCACGGGGTACAGGTTCTCGCCGCCCGTGATGATAACGTCCTTCTTGCGGTCAACGAGGTACACGAAGCCCTCGTCGTCCATCCGCGCCACGTCGCCCGTCAGGAGCCAGCCGTCATCGATCAGCACTTCTGCCGTCGCCTTCGGATTCTTGTAGTAG